>NZ_SSXB01000044.1:0-30182 GCF_021698995.1 Blastococcus sp. KM273129
CCACCCCGGGACGCACGCCGCCCCCGGCACCCGGACCGCAGCGTCCGGGCACCGGGGGCGGCGTGCGTCCCGGGGTGGCCCGCGCTCGGGGCCGCCGTCCGGCGGAACCGATGAGGTCCGCAATCCCGCAACGAAGTTTTAGCGCTGAGGTACTTTCGCCGACCCTCCCGCCGGTGACAGAGTGACCTCTCGCAGCGAGCACGGAGGTGACCGGAGCCGGTGAAGCCCGCCCCCTTCCGCTACGCCGATCCCAGCACCCTGGGAGAAGCGCTGGCGGTCCTGTCCGACGAGGGCGCCAAGGTGCTCGCAGGCGGCCAGTCGCTGCTGCCCCTGCTGTCCATGCGCCTGGCCGCACCCGCCACGCTGGTCGACATCAACCGCATCCCCGACCTGGACGCCGTCGAGGTGACCGACGACGCCGTGACGGTGGGCGCGCTGGTCCGGCACGACGCGCTGCTCCGGCACGAGGGCGCGGCCGCGGTGCAGCCGCTGCTGGGCCGGGCGACGGCGAACGTCGCCCACCCGGCGATCCGCAACCGCGGCACCACCGTCGGTTCGATCGCGCACGCCGACCCCTCGGGCGAGATGACCTCGGTGCTCGCGCTCACCGACGGATCGGTCACCGTGGCGACGACGGCCGGCAGCGAGGTCGTCGGCTGGCGGGACTTCTTCGTCGGCCCCCTGGAGACGTCGATCCCCGCGGGCGCGGTTGTCACCGCCGCCACGTTCCCGGCCCTGCCGCCGCGGTCGGGCACCGCGTTCGCCGAGGTCGCCCGGCGCAAGGGCGACTACGCGGTCTGCGGCGCCGGCGTCGTCGTCACCCTGTCCGAGGACCGCCGGGTCGAGCGGGTGCTGGCCTCCTACGTCTCGGTGGGGCTGACCCCCGAGGTGCACGACCTGACCGAGGCCGTCGCCGGCTCGCCGGCGGAGAAGGCCGACTGGGCCGCCGCCGGGGCGCTCGCGCGCACCCTGGTCGACCCGGACACCGACATCCACGCCAGCGCCGACTACCGGCGGCTGCTGGTGGGGGTGCTGACCGAGCGGACGCTGGCGGACGCCGCCGCCGAGGCCGGCGCGAGAGCGGCGCGCGAGTGAGCATCGCAGCGAGCTGGGGGCACCTCCCGCCTGCGGGGGACAGCGAGCGAGGAGCGGAGCGAATCCGAGCCGACGACATGGGGAGGGCCGCATGACGAGCATCGACAGCGAGCGCACCATCACGGTCACCGTGAACGGTGTTCCACGTGAAGCCACGGTGCCGGTGCGCCGGCTGCTCTCCGACGCGCTGCGCCACGACCTGGGGCTCACCGGCACCCACGTCGGCTGCGAGCACGGCGTCTGCGGCGCCTGCACGGTGGTCGTGGACGGCGCCCCGGTGCGCTCGTGCCTGATGCTGGCCGTGCAGGTGGATGGCGCCGAGGTGCGCACCGTCGAGGGCCTGGCGCGCGAGGACCACCAGGGCGGGCAGGTGCTGCACCCGGTGCAGGAGGCGTTCCGCGAGTGCCACGCCCTGCAGTGCGGCTTCTGCACGCCGGGCTTCCTCATGACGATCGCGGCCGGGCTCGAGGGCCGCGACAACTCGGCCGAGCTGACCGAGGAGGAGGTCGACGACATGGTCGGCGGCAACCTCTGCCGGTGCACCGGCTACGCCAACATCAAGAAGGCCGTGCACCACGCGGCGGCCGCGATGAAGGACGGCGCCTGATGGGTCCGACGGCGTTTTGTGCACATAACGCCGCGTTCTGCCGCCCGCCGCGCGTCGCGCGAGCGGCGTTATGTGCACAAAACGCACGGGAGGGGGGTCTGCGGTGACGACGAAGCTGTTCGGTGAGCCGGTCCGCCGGCGGGAGGACCAGCGGCTGATCACCGGCCGGGGCCGCTACCTGGACGACATCGGGTCGAAGGCGCTGGCCGCGGCGTTCGTCCGCTCGCCGCACGCCCACGCACGGATCGTCTCGATCGACGTGGACGAGGCGCTCGACGTCGAGGGCCTGGTGGCGATCTACACCTACGAGGACCTCACCGGCCCGATGGCCGAGCCGCTGCCGGTGCTCATCCCGCACCCGCAGCTGCACGCGCCGCGCACCGGGTTCCCGCTGGCCAACGGCGAGGTCAACCACGTCGGCGAGCCGGTGGTCATGGTGGTCGCCACCGACCGGTACGTCGCCGAGGACGCCTGCGACCGCATCGTGGTCACCTACGAGGAGCTCCCCGTCGTCGTCGGCGTGGACGCCGCCCGCGAGGCCGCGCACGCCGTGCACGAGGAGATCCCCGACAACGTCGCGGCCCGGCACCACCAGGAGACCGGCGACGTCGAGCCCGTGCTGGCGAGCTCCCCGCGGACCCTGAGCTTCACCCAGTACATCGAGCGCAGCGCCTGCATGCCGATGGAGGGCAAGGGCGTGCACGCCAAGTGGGACCCCGACGACAGCTCGCTGCGGGTCTACACGAGCACCCAGGCGTCGACGTCGGTGCGCGCGGCGATCGCGGCGAAGCTGGAGCTGAGCCTGGACGCGGTCGAGGTCATCGCGCCGGACGTCGGCGGCGGCTTCGGCGTGAAGATCGTGCACCCGTGGCCCGAGGAGCTGCTGGTGCCGATGGCCGCGATCAACCTCCGGCACGAGGTCAAGTGGACCGAGGACCGGCGCGAGCACTTCATCGGCTCGGCGCACGAGCGCCAGCAGCGGCAGGAGATCACCGTCGGGTACGACGACGACGGCCGGATCACCGCCCTGGACGTGCACATCTGGCACGACAACGGCGCCTACACCCCCTACGGGATCATCGTGCCGATCGTGACGGCGACCCAGCTGGTCGGGCCGTACGCGATCCCGGTGTACCGGGTGGTCGTCGAGTCGGTGTTCACCAACACCGTGATCGTGACGCCGTACCGCGGCGCCGGGCGGCCGCAGGGCTGCTACGCGATGGAGCGGACGATGGACCGCATCGCCGACGAGCTGGGCCTGGACCGCTCCGTGGTCCGCGCGCGGAACCTGATCCAGCCCGACCAGTTCCCCTACGACCACCACCTGACGTTCCAGGACGGCCGGCCGGTCATCTACGACTCGGGGGACTACCCGGGCCTCCTGGACAAGCTCAAGGACCTGGTCGGCTGGTCCGAGGCCGAGCGGCTCCGCGAGGAGGCCGAGGCGCGCGGCAGGCTGCTCGGCGTCGGCATGGCGATGTACGTGGAGGGCACCGGGCCCGGGCCCTACGAGGGCGGGCACGTGCAGGTGCTCGGCAGCGGCAAGGTGCTCGTGTCGACCGGCCTGACCTCGCAGGGGCAGGGCCACGAGACGGCGTTCGCCCAGATCGTCGCCTCGGAGCTCGGGGTGCCGATCGAGGACGTCGAGGTGACCACCGGCGACACCCGCCGCTTCGGCTACGCCGTCGGCACGTTCGCCTCGAGGGCCGCGGTGATGAGCGGCAACGCGATCGCGCTGGCCGCCCGGGGTGTGCGGGAGAAGGCGCTGCGGATCGCCGCGGACGTGCTGGAGGCCTCCCCGGAGGACCTGGAGATCGACGCGGGCCTGGTGCAGGTCAAGGGCGTCCCGGGGACGTCGATCCCGCTGCGCACCGTCGCCGTGCTGTCCAACCCGCTGCGGTACGCGTTCGACGAGGCCGCCAAGCAGGCGACGCAGTTCGCGAAGGCCGGCGACGACGACAAGCCGCCGGTGGCCGAGGGCGACGCCCCCGGGCTCGAGCACCGCGACTACTACTCACCGATCCGCTCGACGTTCGCCTCGGGCGCGCACGCGGCGATCGTGGAGATCGACCCGGCGACGTGGGAGATCGACGTCGTGAAGTACGCGGTGGTGCACGACTGCGGCAACGTCGTGAACCCGATGATCGTCGAGGGCCAGGTGCACGGCGGGGTCGCCCAGGGCGTGGGCGGGGCGCTGTACGAGCGGATGGCCTACGACGCCGACGGGCAGCTGCAGAACGCCTCGTTCATGGACTTCCTGATGCCGTACGCCTCCGAGGTGCCCGACATCGACATCGACCACCAGCAGACGCCCTCGCCGCTGAACCCGCTGGGCATCAAGGGCGCCGGCGAGGCCGGCGTCATCCCGGGGACGGCGGCGCTGGCCTCGGCGATCGAGGACGCGGTGGGGCGGCGGATCGCCGCCATGCCGATCTCGCCCACCGAGCTGTACGACCTGGTGCGTTCCCCTGATTCGGAGATGACCGCGACGGCCGGGCGCCGGGCGGGGACTGGAGTGATGGCGTGAAGCTCGACGGCTCTGCGGTGCTGCACGGCGACCCCGAGAAGGTCTGGGCCGTGATCACCGACCCGGCGGTGCTCGCGCGGACGATCCCCGGCTGCGAGTCGCTGCAGCAGGTCGGCGACGACGAGTACAAGATGAACGTCTCCGTCGGCGTCGGCGCGATCAAGGGGACGTACGCCGGCGAGGTGCGCCTGTCGGACAAGGAGCACCCGAAGTCCTACGTCATGCACGCGTCGGGCGCGGGTGCGCCGGGGAACGCGCGGGCGACGGTGACGATCACCCTGGCGCCGGCCGAGGACGGCGCCACGGACCTCACCTACTCCGCGGACGCCGTGATCGGCGGGCCGGTGGCGGGCGTGGGCCAGCGGATGATCACCGGGGTCGCCAAGCGGATGGCCGGCCAGTTCTTCAAGGCGATCGACGCCGAGCTGACCGGAGCCGCGGTGCCGGTGGCGGTCCCGTCCGCCGCCGCCGTGAGCTCGACGGAGGCGGAGCCGGCCGGCAAGCACGCCGCCCCGGCTGCCGAGGCCGCGCCGCAGGTGTTCGCCGGCCGCGCGGGCGCTCCCGCCGGGCCGTCCGGCGACGTGCAGACGCTCGCGCTGGGCGCTCTGGGCGGGGCCGCGCTGACGCTCATCGGCATCCTGGTCGGCTACCGCCTCGGCCGCCGTCGCTGAGTCCGCGGCCGTCGGTCCCTGCCCCGCGTGGGTGGGCAGGGACCGACTGCTCGTCCAGCCCCGGCCGGCCGACGGAGCACACGGGCAGGGCGGGACGGGCCCAGCACTCCCCGGCCGTTCCCGCGGGAACGCCGGAGAGTGCCCGCGGGACGCATCTCCGCGTGTTTCCGCGCACCGGTTTCGGCACGCCCGCCGTGGAACAGGACGGGGGGACGCACGCTGACGGGCGCGGACGCCCGACGAAGGAGACCCCGCATGGCCAGGACCTGGTTCATCACCGGCGCATCCCGCGGCTTCGGCCGCGAGTGGTCGATCGCCGCCCTCGAGCGCGGTGACCGCGTCGCCGCCACCGCCCGGGACACCGCGAGCCTGGACGACCTGGTGCAGCGGTTCGGCGACCGGGCGCTGCCGATCCGGCTGGACGTGACCGACCGCGCCGCCGTCGTCGCCGCGGTGGACCGGGCCCACGAGCGGTTCGGCGGCCTCGACGTCGTCGTGAACAACGCGGGCTACGGCCAGTTCGGCATGGTCGAGGAGATCAGCGAGGCCGAGGCCCGCGCCCAGTTCGACACCAACGTCCTCGGCGCCCTGTTCGTCACCCAGGCCGCGCTGCCCCACCTGCGCGCCCAGAGCTCCGGCCACATCCTGCAGGTGAGCAGCATCGGCGGGATCAGCGCCTTCCCCAACATCGGCATCTACAACGCCTCCAAGTGGGCCCTGGAGGGGTTCAGCCAGTCGCTGGCCGCGGAGGTCGCCGACTTCGGCATCAAGGTGACCATCATCGAGCCCGGCGCCTACTCCACCGACTGGGGCGGCTCCTCGGCGAGGCACGCCACGGCGAACCCGGCCTACGACGAGTTCCGGCAGAAGGCGGCCGAGCAGCGCAAGGCCCGCGCCGGCAACCCGGGCGACCCGCTGGCCACCCGGGAAGCGGTGCTGCAGCTGGTCGACGCGAAGCACCCGCCGCTCCGCGTCTTCTTCGGCGACGGGCCGCTCGGGATCGCCACCCGCGACTACGAGTCCCGGCTGGCCGAGTGGCGCGCCTGGGAGCCGCTCTCCGTCGCCGCGCACGGCACGAAGCGCTGACGGGACCGGGCGCCCACGAGCCGCGCCGGCACGTCCGCAGGGGACCTCGCCGAGCGCCTGGGAGGCCGGGGCCGCAGGACCGGCTTCGGCGGGGCGAGCGCCGCACGGCCGATCCGGCCGCCCGCCGCTGATCCGGGCAGGATGGCCACCGAATCCCGACCGAGCCGAGAGGGGCACGTGTGCCCGAGCAGCGCCGGCCCCACCGCCTGCGCGAGGTGGCCGCGACCCGGCGCGGCTACGTCCTCGCCTGGTGGGGGTTCACCGCCACCTTCTCGCTGCTACGCCTGCTGACCTGGCTCATCCGCATCGACGTCGACATCGCCGGCCTGGGCGACGTCTCGGCCGGCGGCGTGCACATCCACCACTACGTGTGGGGCATCCTGCTGCTCGCGGTCATCGGTCTCCTGGGCCTGGGTGACCGGAGCCCGCGGGTGCGCACGGCGATGGGCCTGGGCTACGGCATCGGGCTGGCGCTGGTCGTCGACGAGGCGGCGCTGCTCATCCAGCTCGAGGACGTCTACTGGGACACCTTCGGCTGGGTCAGCGTGGGGCTCGCCCTCCTGCTCATCGGCGTCGCCGGCAGCGTGCTCGCCCTCACCCGGGCCCCGCGTGAACCGGAGACCTGAGCCGGGGTCGCGCGCCCGGGGAGGTCAGCCCGCAGCCCGGCCGAGCACGGCGCCGACGGCGTCCCGGAGCCAGCCGGCGGCCTGCCCCGGCGAGGACGGCGCGGAGGCGTGCCGCGCCGCGACGTACGCGTCCGGCCGCAGCAGCAGCACGCCGCCGTCCTCGATCTCCCTGAGTTCGGCCCAGGTCCCGTAGGGGTCCTCGAACGCCAGACCCGGACCGATCGACACCGGCGTGATCGCCAGGCCCCACTCCTCGCCGAGCGACCGCGCCGCGTCCACCCACGCCTCGCCGCCGATGCCGGTGACGACGCTGAACCGCCCGTGCCCGACGAGGTCGAGCGTGGAGACCCGGTGGCCGTCGCGGGTCACCCAGGTGTGCGGGAGCTTCGCGCCCGGCCAGGTCGTGGGCTGCGCGTAGAGCTCGGGGTCCCGGCGGTACTCCGGCATCGGCGTCCCGTCGGGGACGACGGCCGAGGAGGCGTACCGCTGGTTGTGCTCGACGCCGTGCGCGTCGAACTCGTAGGCCTTGTAGGCGATCGCCTCGCGCAGCGCCGTCCGGATCTTCTCCCCCTCCGGCCCGGGCGACTTCCACAGCGCGAGCTGGCGCTCGAGCGCGTCGGCCTCGGTGTGCTCCAGGTCGAGGGCGGTGAGGATCTTCCCGGTGTCCGCGATGCTCTGGTTGGCCCGCTCGACGATCTGCCGGGCGACGGGCGCCCGTTCGGCGTCGTAGCTCGCCAGCAGCGAGGGGTCCGCGGTACCGGCGACGACGTGGGCGAGCTTCCAGGCCAGGTTGTAGGAGTCCTGGATGGAGGTGTTGGAGCCCAGCCCGTTCGTCGGCGGGTGCCGGTGGACGGCGTCGCCGGCGCAGAAGACCCGCCCGCGGGCGAGCGTCGTCGCGAAGTGGTGGTTGACCGTCCACGGCGAACGCGACTTGACCCGCATCTCGAAGTCGTCGGTGCCGACGAGCTTCACCGCCAGCTCCCGGACGACGTCGTCGGTGAGCTCCGGGGGCCCGGCCGCCACCTCGTAGCCCCACATCAGCATCCACTCGTCCCAGGGCTTGATCATGCGGAGCACCCCGAGCCCGACACCCTCCTTCTCCGCGCCGGGCTGCAGCATCCAGTAGAGGACCGACGGGCGGTGGGCGACGAAGCGGGACAGGTCGGCCTCGAAGACGATGCTCAGCGCCCCGGCGACCGCGCCGGGCCCCTCGAAGGGCAGGCCGAGGTCGGCGGCGACCTTGCTGCGCGCGCCGTCTGCCCCGACGAGGTACTTCGACCGGACCGTGAACTCCGCGCCGGTGAGCCGGTCGCGCACGGTCGTGGTGACGCCGTCGGCGTCCTGGACGTGGCCGAGGTACTCCGTGTCGAACCGCACCCGCGCACCGCGCTCCTGGGCGGCCTGCACCAGGATCGGCTCGGTGATCGTCTGCGGCGCGTCCAGCATCGTGCACGGGCTCTGCAGCTCGTAGTCCGCGTGCCGGACGGTGTCGGTGCCCCAGGACGGGATCCGGCCCAGCTCCTCGCCCGCCAGGCTGGTGCAGAAGGTCGTGTTGCCCATGGACGCCCAGGGCGTCGCCTCGCGCACGAGGCGCTCCTCGAGCCTCATGTCGCGCATCGCCTCCATGGTCCGCTGGTTGGTGATGTGCGCCCTGGGGGTGTCCGACAGCCGGCCGTACTTGGTGATCAGCAGGGTCGACGTGCCGTACGAGGCGAGGAACAGCGCGGCCGACGCCCCCGCGGGGCCGGATCCCACGACCAGGACGTCGGTGGTGACGGAGACTCCCGGCTCGGCGGCGTCCGTGGGGAGAGCGGTCATCGGGATCCCTTCGACGGAGCGGCCGAGGCCCTGGCACGGGACCGGCCGAGATAGTGGAATGTTCAACCAGGCTACCCGGACTGTGGTCCACGTCACCAGGGATGGGCGAGGCGGTGCCAGATGCCCGTGCCTGCTCGACAGGTCGGCAAACCCAGGAATGACGGTAATCGTGTAGTACCTTCACAGTCGTGTCCGCCGACGTCGCCGTCTTCGACCGCCTGCTCGAGATCGCGCTGCTCGTCCAGGCCGACATGGTCCGGGAGCTCGAGCCCGCCGGTCTGACCCCGGCCCGCACCCACCTGCTGTGGGAGGTCCACCGGCGCGGCCCGTCCAGCCAGCGCGCGCTCGCCACCGCCCTCGACGTCACCCCGCGGAACGTCACCGGCCTCGTGGACGCCCTGGAGGAGCGCGGCTACGTCCGCCGGGAGCCGCACCCGACCGACCGGCGGATCACCCTCGTCACCCTCACCGACCTCGGCGTCCGGACGACGGCGCAGATGGACGCCGACCACCGCCGGATCGCCGCCCACCTGGTCGACGGCTTCGACCCGGCCCGGCTGGAGCGGTTCCGCGCCGACCTGGACGCCGTCGCCGCCCGCCTGCACGAGCTGATGGACCCGGAGGCCCGACCGTGACCACCCCCGACCCCGGCCGCCGCACCACCGGGCAGCTCGTCCGCCACCTGGCCGCCCGCGCGGTGCAGATGGAGATCGGCATCTGGCAGAGCCTCTACCGGTGGGCCTTCCGCCGCCCCCGGGTCCCGGCCGGCGCAGCGGCGTTCACCTACCACCGGTCGGTGCTGCCGGTGATCATCACCTTCATCGTCGTGTCGGCCATCGAACTGGTCGTCGTCGACGTGCTGGTCCACCGGTGGCCGCTCGTGCGCATCCCGCTGCTCGTCCTCGGCATCTGGGGGCTCACCTGGATGATCGGGTTCCTCGCCGCCCACGTCACGCGGCCGCACGCCGTCGGCCCGGATGGCATCCGCGCCCGGTTCACGGCCGACGTCGACGTCGACCTGCCCTGGGACGCGGTCGACGCCGTCTCCCGCCGGCTGCGCACGCGGGAGGAGAAGGCCCCCAGACTGGACCGGGACGCCGGGTCCCTCGACCTGTGGATGCAGGACCGGACCAACGTGGAGGTCGAGCTGGACCGGCCCGTCGCCGTCCGCCTCCCCGAGGGCGAGGCGACGGTGCGCCGGGTCGGGCTGTTCGCCGACGACCCGGCGGCGTTCCTGGCGGCGGTCCGCCAGTTCACCCAGCCGCCGTCGGCCGACGTGCAGGCGCCCGCCCGCTGAGCACCACCGGTCAGCCGGCGGGGAGCCGCCGGGTCTGCCGGCCGCGGGCGACCAGCGCGCCGTCCTCCGCCCGCAGCTCGACGTCGTCGACGGCGACGTCGTCGTCGCACCAGACGGTCCGCTGGTCGACCCGCACCCACGCTCCCGTCGCCGGCACCGGCCCGGCCAGGTGGGCGGTCAGCTCCACGGTCGGCATCGCGGCCGGGGTGGTGCGGACGGCGAACAGCGACGGCGGCAGCGCGTCCAGCAGCACGCCGAGCTGCACCAGCGGCGGGAGCTGCGCGCCGCGGATGCGGACCCAGGCGTGCAACCGCGGCTCGCTCCCCCCGGCCAGCGGCCGGGATGCCCCCAGCGCCCGGATCTCGGTGTGCTCGGCGACCGGCACGTACTCGCGCGGCAGCTCGAAGGGGACGCCGTCGGCCACCCGCGGCTGCTCGTCCGGCGCCCCGTGCTCCATGCCGGCGGACACCGGGCGGGCCAGCGTGAGCACCTGGGCCACCGCTCGGAGCTCGCCGTCCTGCCGCAGCTCGCTGCGCACGCTGCCGGTGCGGCCGGCCCGGTCCGCCACGGCGGTCACCTCCGCCTCGACACCGGCGGCCACCCCGCCGAGCAGGTGGGCGGTGCCCGCACGCGGGGGCGCACCCGCCAGCGCGGCGGCGGCGTCGAGCAGGTGGCCGACGACCAGCCCACCCTGCGTCGCGGTGAACGAGCGCCAGGTCGGGTCGAAGGCGAGCCGGCGTCCGCTGGTGGTCGTGGTGGTCACGGCACTTCCTCTCGGGTGACGGGGGTGAGCTCGGGGTGCCGGGCGCGGCCGATCGCCAGCGACAGCGCGCTGGCCACGGCGGCGAGGACGACGACGAGCAGCCAGCCCCGGTCGGCGCCGGGCAGCTCCCCGCCGCTGCGGGCGACGGCGGCCAGCAGCAGCGCCACGCCGAGCGTCGCGCCGAGCTGCCGGGACGCCCCGAACGTGGCGGTGCCGGTGGCCAGGGCACCCGGGGGCAGCGCGGAGGAGGCCGCGGCCGACAGGTTGGTGAGGGTGAGCCCCACGCCCAGGCCGGTGAGCAGCTGCCCGGGCAGGAAGGCGGTCAGGTAGCCCGGCTCCGCCCCCACCCGGGTGAGCCACCACAGGGCACCGAGCGCGAACAGCGCCGTCCCGGCCGCGGCCACCGCACCGCACCCCACCCGCGCGCCCAGCCTCCCGGCCGGCACCGCGGCGAGCGCGGCCAGCAGCGGCCCGGGCACGAGGGCGAAGCCGGCCTCGACGGCGGTGTAACCCCAGCCGCCGGTCAGCCACAGCACGTTGCCCAGCAGCATCGCGGCGAAGGCGGCCATGAACGCCGCGATCGACAGGCAGGCCAGCGCGAACGCCCGGGCGCGGAACAGCGGCAGCGGCAGCACGGGCACCGTGCCCCGCGGCGCCCGCGCCGCCCGGGCCACGACCAGCACGCCCGCGACGGCGGCGACGGCGAAGGCCCCGAGGACGACGGCGTCGCCCCAGCCCCGCTCGGGGGCGTCGACCAGCGCGTACGCCAGCGCACCGACGGCCAGCACGAGCAGGGCGGTGCCGACGACGTCGGGGCGGCGGGTCTCGGCCTCGTCCCGCGACTCGGGCAGCACCCGGAGGCCCACCACCAGCGCGGCGACGACGACCGGCAGGTTGACCAGGAACACCCACCGCCACGACGCCTCGACCAGCAGCCCGCCGATCGGCGGCCCCAGCGCGGCGGCGACACCGCCGACGGCCGACCAGACCGCGATCGCCTGCGCCCGCCGGGCCGGGGGGAAGGTGTGCAGCAGCAGCGCCAGCGACGTCGCCGTCACCAGGGCCGCGCCGGTGGACTGGACGACGCGGAAGGCGACCAGGCTGCCCACGTCCCAGGCCAGCGCGCAGCCCAGCGAGCCGGTGCCGAAGGTCGCCAGCCCGGTGAGGAAGACCCGCCGCCGGCCGACGCGGTCGGCGACCCGGCCCGCCGGGGCGAGCAGCGCGGCGAAGCCGATCGTGTAGCCGTTGAGCACCCAGGACAGCGCCGTGGTGGAGGCGTCGAGCGACCGGCTCAGCGCGGGGAACGCCACGTTGACGATGAACAGGTCGAGGGCGGCGAGGAACACCGCCGCCGACACCACGAGCAGCACCAGCCCCGGCCGGGTCGCCTTCGCCGCCTGCCGCTCCGCCGTCGTGCTCATGGGCACCCCTGCGTCGTCGATGGTTCGGTTTCCGAACCGGATGGGCCGCGACGCTACACGACTCGGTTCGACATGCGAACCTGTAGGGGTGACGACGCGACTGGACGAGCTCCCGGGCCGGCGCTGCTCCATCGCGGGCGCGCTCGACGTCGTCGGCGACCGGTGGGCGCTGCTGATCGTCCGCGAGGTGTCGCTGGGGGCCCACCGGTTCAGCGAGATCCTGCGCGGCACCGGCGCCCCCCGGGAACGGCTGGCCGCGCGGCTGGCCGCCCTCGTCGACGCCGGCGTGCTCGAGCGGCGCGAGTACAGCCGCACGCCGCCGCGCGCCGACTACCACCTCACGCGGTCCGGCCGCGACCTGCTGCCGGTGCTGCAGGCGCTCATGCAGTGGGGCGACCGCCACGTCGCGGACACGCCCCCGGTCGAGCTGCACCACCACGGGCACCGGATCAGCGCCTCCTGGGTGTGCGACGTCTGCGGGGAACGGGTCGGGCGGGGCACCGAGCGGCACGTGCCCGACGGCAGCGAACCCGGGCACGGCCCGCTCCCCCGCTGACCCGCACGGTCGGCGTCCCGGACCGGCCCGGGGTGGGCCGACCTACGGGAAACGGGGCCTCACCGGCCTCCCGGGAGCCCGGCTTCCCGCATGTCGTGGCCGAGCGCGCCACTCCGGCGGGCGCCCGGGCAGCAGTCAGGCGGGCGGCACCTCGAGGGGGATGCCGGTCTCCCGCGCCGACACCTCCCACAGGACGTCGATCTGCTCCTGCAGGCCCCACCGGCGCAGCACCGGGCGCCGCACCGCCGCGCCGGTCGAGCCGAACCGGGGCGCGTACAGCTCACCGCCCCGGGCCCGGGGATCGGTCGCCGCCCGCAGCTGCGGCCGGGCGCCCTCGAGCGGGGTCATCCCCGACCGCGCCGTCAGCGCCTCGAAGAACGCGCCCACCCACCCGGCGCCACCCTCCCGCACCGCCCGGGCCTGCAGGTCGGTGCCGGTCAGCCCGGGGTGCGCGAGCAGCGAGGCGGTGGGGACCCCCGCCCGCTCGAACCGCTGCTGGAGCCCCAGCCCGAAGTGGAGATTGGCCATCTTGGCCCGGGCGTAGGAGGCCCAGGCCCCGTAGCCGCTCCGCAGGTGCGGGTCGGCCGGGTCCAGTCGCCGGGCGCGGTGGCGCGCCGTGCTGGTCACCGTCACGACCCGTCCCGACGGCGCCGCCAGCAGGGCCGGCAGCAGGTGCGCGGTGAGCGCCCAGTGCCCGAGGTGGTTCACCCCGAGCTGCAGCTCGAACCCGTCGGCGGTGCTGCGCTGCGGCATCGCCATGATCCCGGCGTTGTTCACGAGCAGGTCGAGGCGCGGGTGGGCCGCGAGCACCTGCCGCGCCGCCGTCGCCACCACGGAGAGGTCTCCCAGGTCCAGCGGCACCACCTCCAGCGACGCCGCCGGGTACCGCTCGGCGATGCGCGCGACCGCGGCGTCGGTCTTCCGCGGGTCCCGCGCGGCGAGGACCACGTGCGCACCGGCGCCGGCCAGTACCAGCGACGTCTGCAGGCCCAGCCCGCCGTTGGCGCCGGTCACCACCGCGGTGCGGCCGGTCAGGTCGGGGATGTCGGCCTCGGTCCACGGCACGGGCCGATCCTCCCCGACCGGCCCGGCCCCCTCTCCGACGGTGTGCGCCGGCGCCGGATGAGCGGCGTCAGGACCCGGTGCCTGCGCACACGCACGAGGATCAGGGCAGGCGGCCGGTGGCCTTGAGCTCGACCGCCGTCAGCACCTCCCAGCGGACCGCCGAGCTGCCCGGCCGGATCAGCCGCCAGTAGCGGTCGAACCGGCGCCGGGTGACCTCGTCGGTCGAGGCCACGCGGGTCTCCGAGCTCAGCTCGGTCCCGGCGCCGCGGCGGGTCAGCCGGAAGTCGATCGCCGCCTTGACCCAGCCGCGCTGGGTGAACCGGCGGAACGCCTGCGCGTCGAGAGCCGGCCCGTCCTCGCCGCCGTCCAGGCGCCAGGCCTGCAGCGGGCCACCGAAGACCACCGCCGACGGGGCCTCGGCGCCCAGCAGCGGCACCGGCAGGGCGTCGAGGAACGGCCGGTCGTGCAGCTGCGCGAGCCCGCGGCCGGAGAGCACCACCGGCAGGAACCGGGCGGCGCCCAGGACCAGCGTCACCGGCAGCTGGGAGAGCCGCACCTCGTGCAGCGCGCCCCAGACGGCGGCCGGCTCCGCCGGGATCCAGCGCGCCTGCCGGGTGACGTGCTCCGGCCGGGGCAGGACGTCGTCGAGGTCCATCAGCCCAGCGCGTCGTACACGGCCCGCACGTAGGCCTCGCTGCGCGGCGAGCCGATCAGCCCGCCGCCCATCTTGTTCATCATGTAGGTGATCGTCAGCCGCCGGTCGAGGTCGACCACCGCCAGCGAGCCGCCCCAGCCGCCCCAGAAGAAGGTCCGGCCCGCAGGCACGTAGGGCACCGTCGGCGAGCCGAGGCAGAAGCCCGTCCCCCACCGGAACGGCGCGCCCAGCACGAGGTCCACGCCGTCGGCCTGCACCTGGAAGACCTCGTCCACGGTCTCCGGTGAGAGCAGCCGCACCCCGCCGGCCTCACCGCCCAGCGCGAGCGTGCGCAGCACCCGCATGACGCCGCGGGCGTTGGAGTGCCCGTTGAGGGCGCCGAGGTCCGCGGCCCGCCACTCGGGGCTGTTGGCGGCCTTGGCCGAGGCCAGCGGGCCGGTGAAGGTCTTCACCGACACCGACTCGGGGTCCAGCGTGCGCGGGTCGACGTCCGGGGGCGGCGGGGGCACCACCGGCGCGATGCGCGACACCTCCGACTCGCGGGCCCCGATCTGGAAGTCCGCGCCCAGCGGGTCGGCGATCCGGTCGGCGACGAACTTCTTGAACGTCGTGCCGGTGATCCGCCTGATCACCTCGCCGACCAGGTGCCCCTGATTGTTCGCGTGGTAGCCCGACGCCGTCCCCGGCTCCCACCAGGGCCGCTGCCGGGCCAGCCGCTCGGTGGCCGACGGCCAGTCGTACATGTCGCGGATGGAGAAGGGCTGCTCCCAGCCCGAGACACCGGAGGTGTGCGAGAGCAGCTGGCGGACCCGGACGTCCTTCTTGCCCTTGGCGCAGAACTCCGGCCAGTAGTCGCCCACCGGCGCGTCGAGGTCCAGCTCGCCGCGGTCGGCCAGCACGAGGGCGGCCAGCGCCAGCACGCACTTCGTCGTCGACCAGACGTTGACGATCGTGTGCTCCGACCACGGCAGGGTGCGCGCCTCGTCGCGGTAGCCGCCCCAGAGGTCGACGACGGTCTCGCCGCCGAGGTCCACGGCGACCGATGCGCCGAGCTCCTCGCCGTCCAGCTGCTGCGCCAGCGCCTCGCGCACCCCCGCGAACCGCTCGTCGCACCTGCCGTGGACCTCCGCCATGGGACCTCCTCGCTCGCCCGCGACCTCGTCGTCGCGCCCTCAACCGATCATGACCACACTCCCCGGCGCGGCCGTGGTGCGCCACCGATGCCCGCCGGTGGCGCGGTGGTGGAATGCTCAACCACCGCAGCGGGTTCCTCCGCGCGACGGCAAGGTCGAGCGGAGGAGACGACATGGCACGGATGGGCGTGTTCGGCGGCACGGGCTACGCGGGCGGCCACCTGGTCGCCGAGGCGGCCCGCCGGGGGCACCAGGTGACGTCCTGGAGCCGGTCGCTCCCCGAGCAGCGGACCGACGGCGTGCGCTACGAGCAGGGCTCCCTGCTCGACCCGGCCACCCGCGCCGCGGCCCTCGAGGCGGCCGACGTCGTGGTGGTCGCCGTGGCGCCGCGCGGCGACATGGCCGGCGAGGTGCGCGGGGGCATCGCCGCGCTGGCCGCCGAGGCCGAGCGGGCCGGCGTCCGGCTGGGCGTGGTCGGGGGCACCGGGTCGCTCCGCGTCAGCGCGGACGGCCCGCTGGTGTACGACACCCCCGACTTCCCGGCCGAGTACCGCCCGGAGAGCGTCGAGATGGCCGGCGCGCTGGCCGAGCTGCGGGGGACGGAGAGCCTCGACTGGTTCTACGTCAGCCCGCCCGCCGGCTTCGGCGCCTACGCCCCCGGCGAGCCCCGGGGCACCTACCGGGTCGGGGGCGAGGTGCTGCTGACCGACGACGAGGGCGGCTCGTACATCAGCGGCGCCGACTTCGCGCGCGCACTGGTCGACGAGATCGAGCAGCCGGCGCACCGGCGGGCCCACTTCACCGTCGCCTACTGATCCCGGGCCCGGGCGGCGGGTTCCACGTGGAACCCGCCGCCCTCGGCTCACCCCGGCAGCGTCAGGTCCCCGGTCTGCAGCTCACCGACCCGCTGGTAGGCCGCCATGACCGCCCCGGTCGAGGTCACCTCCGAGGAGGTCAGCCGCCACGACCGCGCCGCCGCGTCGTCGGGGAACAGCCGCTTGCCCGCGCCCACGACGACCGGGAAGGTGATCAGCCGCAGCTCGTCGACGAGGTCCTCGCGCAGCAGCGTGTGCACCAGCCCGGCCGAGCCGTGCACCTGCAGCTCGCCGCCGTCCGTGGCCTTGAGCCGCCGCACCGCAGCGGGGACGTCGCCCTCGAGCAGCCGCGCGGTGTCCCACTCCAGCGGTGCGGAGAGCGTCCGCGAGGCCACGTGCTTGGTCAGCGTGTTGAGCGCCGTGCCGACGGGGTCGCCGTCGGTCGGCACCTTCGGCCAGTGGGCGGCGAAGATCTCGTAGGTGCCGCGGCCCAGGAGGAAGTCCCCGGCGGGGGCGAACCACCCCTCCATCCGGGCCCCCATGGCCTCGTCGAAGTGCGGCACGAGCCAGCCGCCCCAGCGGAAGCCGCCGGTGGTGTCCTCCCTCGGGCCGCCGGGTGCCTGCATGACCCCGTCGAGGGTCAGGAACGTGGTGACGACGAGCGGACGCATGGGGTGCTCCTTGCTGGAACGGGTGGGTCGCCGGGTAGACGACCGGCGGCGCCGTAACTCATCGCGGACCCGGGCGGGCACCGCGGATCAGGGCAGGCGGCGCGCCCGCCGGCGCTGGTTGCTCTTCGCGCCGTACATCGCGCGGTCGGCGCGGGCGATGACGTCGTCCGCCGGCTCCCCGGGGCGCCCGACGGCCACCCCGACGCTCACCCCGATCGACAGCGGCCCGTCGGGCCCGGGGAAGGGCAGGCTCATCCGGGTGACGACGCGGCGCGAGAGGTCGACCAGCTCGGCTTCGTTCCCGGCGGGGCAGACGATCACGAACTCGTCCCCGCCGAAGCGCGTCACCAGGTTCTCCGCGCCGGCGACCTCGACGAGGCGGGTCGCCACCTCGGCGAGCAGGCGGTCACCCACCCCGTGCCCGTACCGGTCGTTGACCTGCTTGAACTCGTCGAGGTCGCAGAACAGCAGCCCGCACCCGGTCATCTCCAGGCGGAGCCCGAGCACGTCGAACAGCGCCCCCCGGTTGGCGATCCGGGTGAGCGGATCGGTGCGGGTCTGCTCGTGCAGCCACGCCTCCCGGGCCCGCTCCTCGGTGACGTCGAGCCCGACGCAGGCGATCGCGTACGGCCGGCCGGCCTCGTCCCGCAGGACGGTGTTGCGCAGCGTGATCCGCCGCAGCTGGCCGCGCCCGTCGATCCAGTCGGCCTCCAGCGGGTGGGCCGTCCCGGTGGCGATCGCCAGCCGTACGGCGTCCTCGGCATAGGGGACGTCGCCCGGGATGACCCAGACGTCGACGAACCGCCGGCCGAGCAGGTCGTCCCGGTCGAGGCCGGTGAAGCGCTGCAGCGCAGGGTTGGCGAGCACGATCCTGCCCTCGGCGTCGATGATGCACAGCAGTGCGTCGACCGCCTGCACGAAGGCGCACGCCAGGTGGCCGTCCGGGAGCCCCGCGGCTGCGTCACCGCACGCCCCCGCGCCTTCCTGCGCAGGCATCGCGTTCCCACCCCCGCTGCTCGTCGGACGGACCTGTTCCCGCGCCCGGGGCGGTGACCCTACGGCGGGAGCCCCTCCGCGGCGACCGCTCCGGACTGCCCAGGCACCCCGGGTTGCCTAACGTGGCGGTGGTCCGAGAACCGAGGGGGAAGGAAGCGACATGCTCTCCGAGAGGTCCGCACCCGTCATCCAGGCCACGCTGCCGGTCGTCGCCGAGAACATCCAGGAGATCGCGCGGCGGTTCTACGCGCACCTGTTCGGCGAGCACCCCGAACTGCTCGACGGCACGTTCAACCGGGGCAACCAGGCCGAGGGCACCCAGCAGGTGGCGCTCGCCGGTTCCGTGGCGGTCTTCGCCAGCGCGCTGGTCGACCACCCCGACCAGCTGCCCGAGCACCTGATGAGCCGGATCGCGCACAAGCACGCCTCGCTGGGCATCACGCCGGCGCAGTACCAGGTCGTCCACGACAACCTGTTCTGGGCGATCGCCGACGTCCTGGGCGACGCGGTCACGCCGGAGGTGGCCGCCGCCTGGGACGAGGTGTACTGGCTGATGGCCAACGCCCTGATCAACCAGGAGCGCGGCCTCTACAGCGCCCGCGGCGTCCGGCCCGAGACCGTCTGGCGGGAGTGGGAGGTCACCGACAGGATCCGGGAGACCGAGGACGTCCTCACCGTCAAGGTCAAGCGGGTCGACGACCGGCTGGTGAAGACGTCGCTGCCCGGCCAGTACGTGACCGTGCGCCCGGTGATGCCCGACGGCGTCCGCCAACCCCGGCAGTACAGCCTCACCGCCGCCGACGACGGCGAGCACCGCCAGTTCGCGATCAAGCGGGTGCACGGCGGCGGCAAGCCCGACGGCGAGGTGTCCAACCTGCTGCACGACCGGGTCCAGGTGGGCGACCGGATCGAGATGTCCCTGCCCTTCGGCGACGTCGTCCTCGACGACTCCGGCCGGCCGGTCGTCTTCGCCAGCGCCGGCATCGGCATCACCCCGATGGCCGGGATGCTCTCACACCTGGTGAACGCCGGCTCGCACCTGGACATCCGGCTGTGGCACGCGGCGCTGGACGAGCCCTCCTGGGCGTTGCGCCGCCAGGTGCTCGACGACATCCGCACGCTGCCCAACGGGCGGATCGACGTCTGGTTCGAGCGCGGTGGCGAGTGCTCGCTGCCGGTCGACGGCGTGCACGAGGGCCAGGTGGACCTCGACGAGGTGGAGCTGCCGGCGGGCGCGCTGTACTACCTCTGCGGGCCGCTGCCGTTCATGCAGGCGCTGCGCAGCCGGCTCATGGACCGCGGCATCCCGCCGAAGGACATCCAGTACGAGGTGTTCGGCCCCGACCTCTGGCAGGCGGACCTGGACTGAGCAGGAGGGCCGGGCGGCGGACCGCCCGGCCCCTGCCGCTCAGCGCCCCGCGGTGGCCAGCGTCGGGTAGTCGGTGTAGCCCTCCGGGCCGGAGGTGTAGAAGGTGCGCGGGTCGGGCTCGTTCTCCGGGTGCTCGCCGGCCCACCGCTCGACCAGGTCCGGGTTGGCCAGCACGGGCCGGCCGACGGCGACGGCCTCGGCGTGCGCATCCTCGATCAGCTGCACCGCCTCCGCGCGGGTGGTGACCGTCCCGAAGCCGCTGTTGGCGATCAGCGGCCCGCCGAAGCGGCGGCGCAGCTCCTGCACCAGGTCACCGGCGGGCTCGACGTGCAGCACGCTGAGGTAGGCCAGGCCCAGCGGGCGCAGCCCGTCGACCAGCGCGCCGTAGGTGGCCAGCACGTCGGCGCGGTCGGTCTCCAGGGCGCCCTGGATGTTGTGCTCCGGCGAGATGCGCAGGCCCACCCGCCCGGCGCCGATCTCCGCGGCGACGGCGCCGGCGACCTCCAGCACGAACCGGGCCCGGTTCTCCGGGCTGCCGCCGTATGCGTCCTCGCGCCGGTTGGACGCCGGCGACAGGAACTCGTGCAGCAGGTAGCCGTTGGCGCCGTGCAGCTCCACGCCGTCCAGGCCGGCGTCGACGGCGCGGCGCGAGGCGGCGACGAAGTCGGCGACCGTGGCGCGGACCTCCTCGGTGGTCAGCGCGTGCGGCACCGGGAAGGGCTTCTTGACCCCACCGCCGACGTGCACCTCGCCGTCGATGGCGATCGCGCTCGGCCCGACGACGCGCGTGCCGGTCAGCTCGGGGTGGGAGACCCGCCCGCCGTGCATGACCTGCAGGACGATGCGGCCGCCGCGGGCGTGGACGGCGTCGGCGACCCGCCGCCAGCCGGCGGCCTGCTCGTCGGTGACGATGCCCGGCTGGCCGGCGAAGGCCCGCGACTCCTCGTTCGGGAACGTCCCCTCGGTGATGATCAGGCCCACGCCGGCGCGCTGCTCGTAGTGCTCGACGACGACGTCGCGGGGGACGGCGGCCCGCCCGGAGCGCATGCGGGTGAGCGGGGCCATGACGACGCGGTTGGCGAGCTCGAGGTCACCGAGCCGCACGGGGGAGAACAGGTCCATGACAGGGCGCAACCGCCGGGCGCGCGCGGGGGATTCCACGTGCGGCGAGCGTCACGACCGGAAAGGCCCCGCTGCAGGGTCCCGCCGCGAGCAGGTGACGTGCTGGAACGACCCCGTCGCAGGGAACCGGCGCGAGCGGAGCGAGTGCTGGGGGCGACGGGGTCCTGCGTCAGCCGGCGAGGGCGGCGTCCCGCTGCGCGAGGCCGGCCAGCCGGGCGTACCGGCCGCCGAGCACCAGGAGCTCCTCGTGCGTGCCCTGCTCGACGACCCGGCCGGCGTCGAGGACGACGATGCGGTCCGCGTCGCGGACGGTGGAGAGCCGGTGCGCGATGGTGATCGTCGTGCGGCCGCGGGCCGCCTCGTCCAGCGCCGCCTGCACCGCCCGCTCGGTCTCGTTGTCCAGGGCGCTGGTCGCCTCGTCGAGCACCAGCACCCGCGGGTCGCGCAGCAGCGTGCGGGCGATCGCCAGGCGCTGCTTCTCCCCGCCCGAGAAGCGGTGCCCGCGTGCCCCCACCACCGTGTCGTAGCCGTCGGGCAGCGCCGCGATGACGTGGTGCACCTGGGCCCGGCGGGCGGCGTCGACCAGCTCGGCGTCGGTGGCGCCGGGCCGGGCGTGCAGCAGGTTCTCCCGCACCGTCCCGTGCAGCAGGTAGGTCTCCTGGGAGACGACGCCCACGACCTGGGCGAGGTCGGCCAGCCGCAGGTCGCGGACGTCGACGCCGTCGATCACCACCCGGCCGGTCGTGGGATCGTCGAGGCGGGCGACCAGCGAGGCGAGCGTGCTCTTGCCCGAGCCCGTCTCGCCCACCAGCGCCAGGGTGGAGCCGGCGGGCACGGTGAGGTCGACGTCGTCGAGCGCCGGGCGGACGCCGTCGGGGTACCGGAAGCCGACGTGCTCGAAGCGGACCTCACCACGCACCCCGGCCGGGTCCAGCGGCACGGGGGAGGCGGGGTCGTCGATGTCGACGGGCAGGTCCAGGTACTCGAACACCCGGCTGAACAGCGCCATGGAGGCGGTGAGCGAGACGCCGATGTCCAGCAGCTGCATGAGCGGGCGGAAGAGCGCGCCCTGCAGGGTGGTGAAGGCGACCAGCGTGCCGATGGTCATCCCGCCCGACGTCGCCGGCAGCCCTGCGGCGAGGTAGATCAGCGCCGGGATACCGGCGAAGACGACGCTCATCGTGGCCATCCGCCAGCGGCCGGCGAGCTGCGAGCGCACCTCGAGGTCCACCAGGAACTCCGACGTGCCGGCGAAGCGCTGCGACTGCGCGGGCCCCGCGCCGAGGGTCTTGCCCAGCAGCACGCCGCTGACGCTGAGCCCCTCCTCGACCTGGGAGTGCAGGTCGGCGAGGTGCCGCTGCCGCTGGGCGGTGATCGTGCGGCGCATGCGGGCGACCCGCCGGGTCAGCCAGACCGCCGGCGGCAGCACGACCAGCGAGAGCAGCGACAGCCGCCAGCTGAGCACCACCATGGCGACCACCGTGCCGACGACCGTGGTGGCGTTGGCCGCGAAGGACGTGGCGGTCGAGGTGACCACCGACTGCATGCCGCCGATGTCGTTCATCAGCCGCGACTGCACCTCGCCGCCCCTGGTGCGGGTGAAGAAGCCCAGCGGCTGGCGCTGCAGGTGGGTGAAGACCGCCGTCCGCAGGCCGTGCATGACCCGCTGCCCGACGGTGGTGGACAGCCAGGTCTGGACGACGCCGAACACGGCCGTGACGACGGTGACGGCCAGCATTCCGCCGACCGCCCACAGCAGCAGCGGCACGTCCTGCCGGGGGATCGCCTCGTCGATGACCAGGCGGATGAGGAACGGGGTGGCGAGCGCGACCGCGGAGGACGCCACGATGAGTCCCACCACGACGGCGAGCTGCCCGCGGTAGGGGCGGAACAGGGCGGCCACGCGACCCCAGCGCACCGGGGAACGCTCCAGCTGGGCGAGGTCGGCGGGGTCGGGCCGGCGGCCGGAGTTCCCGCCACCGCCGCCCCCACGGCCCCCGCCGCCGGTCATGCTCTCGCTGATCCCGTCCACCTCCAGGTTGCTGAGGTTACCTCACTGTCCGGTAACCGGAGCACCGTCGCTACCATTCCCCCGTGACGGAGGACCGGACCGGCGAGCTGGGCGACCTGCTCATGCGGGTGGCCCGCACGCAGCGCCGCCGGTGGCGCGACGCCCTGGCACCCTGGGACCTCTCCCCCCACCAGGCCCGGGCGCTGCGGGTGGTCTGCGAGCGCGAGGGCGTCCGGCTCAGCGACCTGGCGGAGGCGCTGCACATCGCCCCCCGGTCGGCGACCGAGGTGGCCGACGGGCTGCAGGATCGCGGGCTGGTCGCGCGGACGCCCGACCCCGCCGACCGCCGGGCGGTGCTGCTGCGGCCGACGGACGAGGGCCGCCGGGTGCGGGGCGAGATCGGCCGGGCGCGCGACGCCGACTCCGCGGAGCTCTTCGCCCGCCTGGGGCCCGAGGACCGCGCCGCGCTGGCCCGGATCCTCCGCACCCTGGCCGACTGAGCCCACGACTACGCACCTCACGGGGCCTCCCGCCGCCCCGGGAGGCGCACGGCCGCGGCGTCGGGTGCGACTACTGCCGCTCGGGCGGGTGCTCGGCCCGCCAGCCGTCGAACGCCTCCAGGAAGGAGGCGGCCATCCGGTTCTCGGTGAGCACCTCCTCGCGGTCGCCGTCGTCGCGCATCCGGTCGGCCAGCGCCATGGTGTTGAACCTGATGGCACGGAAGTAGGGGATGAAGGAGCCGGGCGTGAACGCCCGCTCGGACGGCCGCGGCTCGACGCCCTCGGGTGCCCAGGGCGCGGGCTCCGGCAGCGCCGGCAGACCCAGCCCCTCCAGCGCGGAGAGGAAGGGCTCGTCGTCGATCCGGTCGGTGAAGTCGCGGGAGAGCTCGTGGAAGACCTCGCGGCCGTCGGGGGCGACCGCGACGACGACCGGCCGGAAGATCGAGGCGTCCTCGTCCCAGGCCCCCAGCGGCCGGGCCAGCCGGGAGCCGTCCGGGTCGCTCACCCAGCGGTAGGGCACGTGCCAGGTGCGGTCGAAGGCGAGCTGGACCTCGGGCGGGTCGACCGAGGCGAGCACCACCTCGGTGCCGGCGGCGGCGAGGCGGGGCAGCGACGGGGCCAGGCGGACCGCCTGGGCGCAGCAGTAGGGCTACCAGTCGCCCCGCAGGCCGATCAGGAGCAGGGCCGCGCGGTCGTCGGACCGCAGCGCGAGCAGGTCGGCGGTGTCCACCGGGCCACGGTAGGCAGGCCCTCGGCGCGGCGCACCCGGGGCACGGGTGGCCGAACTCACCCCCCGTGCGGCCCGGTCGTGCCTGGAGTCACAGGAAAAGCGCTCAGGTTGCCGGCAGCGCGGTCGTTGAATCGGGAGAGCACCACCGACGACGACGAGAAGCAGGCACCGACGTGACCACCCCCGCTGAGCAGCAGACCACCACCGGCGCCACCACGCGCGTCGCCCCCGCCGGCCGGCGCGGCAGCCGCCCCCGCCGCTGGACCCTGGACCGGATCATCGCGGAGCTGAACCGGGGCGCCTGATCCCGGCGGTCCCGCCGCCACGGGGCGGAGGAATCACGAGCCGGGCTGTTCCCGTGGAGATGTCTCACCGCTAAGATTTCTCCCCATGAGCGAGCGCCGGGTCCGCATCGGCATCGACACCGGGGGGACGTTCACCGACGTCGTCGCCGTGGACGAGGAAACCGGGCGGACGACCACGACCAAGACCCCGTCCACCCCCACCGACCCGGCCGAGGGCTTCCTCACCGGCGTCCGCAAGGTGCTGGACCTGATGGATCTCGACGGCAGCGCGGTCACCGCCGTCAGCCACGGGACGACGGTGGCCACCAACCAGCTGCTCGAGGGCAAGCTGGACCGCCTGGGCTTCATCACCACCGAGGGCTACGAGTCGGTGCTGGAGATCGCCCGGCAGTCGGTGCCCGACGGCTACGGCAACAGCTACTTCTGGGTCAAGCCGCCGCGGATCGTGCCGGCCGACCTGGTCCGCACCGTCCGCGGCCGGCTGGACCACACCGGCGCCGAGGTCCGCCCGCTCGACGAGGACGACGCCCGCGCCGCCGCCCGGTTCTTCCGCGACGCCGGCATCACCACCATCGGCGTGTGCTTCCTGCACGCCTACGCGAACGACGCGCACGAGCGGCGGGTGCTCGAGGTCATCCGCGAGGAGCACCCCGGCGCGGTGGTCAGCATCTCCAGCGAGGTGCTCCGCGAGTACCGCGAGTACGAGCGCTCGGTGACCACGCTGGTCGACGCCGCCGTCAAGCCCAAGGTCGGTGCCTACGTCACCAACATCCGCACCCGCCTCGACGAGATCGCGCCGGGCGTGCCGTTCTACGTGATGAAGTCGAACGGTGGTGTCCTGAGCGCCGCCGAGGTCGTGCACCAGCCGATCACCACGATGCTCTCCGGCCCGGCCGCCGGCGCCCTGGGCGCGGCGCTGATCGCCGGCACCGCCGGGTTCGACCGGGTGCTCACCTGCGACGGCGGCGGCACCTCCACCGACGTCACCGTGGTCATCGACGGCGAGCCGGCGCTGACCACCGAGGGCTCGGTGGGCGACTACCCGTCCAAGATCCCGATGATCGACGTCGTCACCGTGGGCGCCGGCGGCGGCTCGATCGCCTGGCTCTCCCCCGAGGGCACGCTCAAGGTCGGCCCCAAGTCGGCCGGCGCCGACCCCGGCCCGATCTGCTACCCGAAGGGCGGCGACCAGCCGACCGTCACCGACGCCCACGTCGTCCTCGGCCGCATCCCCCCGCACCTGCTCGGCGGCGAGATCCCGCTCAGCGTCGACGCCGCCCGTGCCGGGCTGGAGCAGCTCGGCGGGAAGCTCGACCTCTCCCTGGAGCGCACCGCGACCGGGATCCTGGAGATCTCCGCCTGGAACCAGGCGAACGCGCTGCGCCAGGTGACCGTCGCCAAGGGGCTGGACGTCCGCGACTTCACGCTGACGACCTTCGGCGGCTCCGGGTCGCTGCTGGCCTGCCGGCTCATGGACATCCTCGGCCTGCCGCGCACGCTGGTGCCGCCGAACCCGGGCAACGTCAGCGCCTTCGGCCTGCTCACCGTCGACGTGCGCAACGACTACGTGCAGACCGTCGTCAGCAAGCACGCCGACCTCGACCTGGACCGCGTGCGCGCGGTCTACACCGACCTGGAGGAGCAGGCCGCCGACGCACTGGACGGCGAGGGCTTCGCCCGCGACCAGCAGCGCATGCAGCGGACGGCGGACCTGCGCTACGTCGGTCAGGCGTTCGAGGTGCGGGTCCCGGTCGCCGACGGCGAGCTCGACACGGCTGCCGCCGAGGAGGTCGCGCAGGCCTTCCACGCGGCGCACCGCCAGCTCTACGGCTACGACTTCGCCGACGACCCGCGCCAGGCCGTGGAGTGGGTCAACCTCCGGGTGAGCGGTATCGGCCCGATCCGCCGTCCGGACCTGGTCGAGCTGCCGGCCCGCGAGGGCGGGACGGACCGGGCCGTCACGGGCTCCCGCCGCGTCTTCTTCGACGACTGGGTGGACACGCCCACCTACAACCGGCCCGACCTGGCCCCGGGCGACGTGGTCAGCGGCCCGGCGATCATCGAGGAGTTCGGCTCCACCGTCCCGGTGCACCCCGGCTTCGCCGCCACCGTCGACGCCTACGGCAACCTGCTGCTCACGAAGGAGTCGGGTCAGTGACGACGTTCCCCACCGGTCCCCTGAACGCCACGAAGGTCGACGCCGACCCCGTCCTCGTCGAGATCGTCGCGGGCACGCTCGCCGCGATCGAGAAGGAGGTCGAGACCTCCATCGGCCGCACGTCGCGCTCCCCGATGATCCGCGACGCGCACGACTTCCGCGCCGGTATCCACGACCGGAACCTGCGCAAGCTCACCGGCCGCTCGTACTCGGCGCTCGTGCACCCCGTCGTGCGCGACTACCCGATCGAGCAGATGAACGTCGGGGACGTCTTCTTCCACAACGACGTCTACGCCTCCGAGGGCGGCATCGGCCACCTGCCGGACCTCTGCGTCACCGTGCCGGTCTTCGCCCACGTGGACGGCGCCGAGAAGGTGGTGGCGTTCATCCAGGCGTTCGGCCACCACGACGACATCGGCGGCGCGGTGCCGGGCTCGATGCCCTCGGCGGCGACCAGCGTGTACGAGGAGGGCCTGATGGTCCCCCCGATCAAGCTGTGGGACCGCGGCGTGCCCAACGAGAGCGCGCTGAAGATCATGACGCGCAACTCGCGGATGCCCGACTCCCTGGCCGCCGACCTCGACGCGGAGTGCTCCGCCTGCCTGGCCGGCGCCCGGCGGCTCGGCGAGCTGTTCGACCGCTACGGCGTGGCCGCCGTCGAGGCCTGCTTCGACGCGATCCTGTCGAACTCCACCGAGGTGTACCGGCGGGAGATCCTCTCCCAGATCCCGGACGGCACCTACGTCTGGGAGGACTACGCCGAGCACGACGGCGTCGAGGAGCCCAAGCTCCACCGCCAGCGGATCACGCTGACCATGGACTCCTCGAAGGAGACCCCGCTGGTCATCGACTTCACCGGCACCGGCCCCCAGGCCAAGGGCCCGATCAACCACTGCGGCGACTACGCCGACGGCAACTTCCTCAAGAAGTGGCTGGCGCCGATCCTGCGCAACCTGGCCGAGACGCCGGAGCGGATGGCGCAGCTCGACGTCAACGAGGGCGTCGTCCCGCTGATCGAGATGCGCTTCCCCGAGAAGGGCACGCTGCTCACCCCGATCTTCCCCGCGCCGACCAACGCCCGGACGTTCGTCATCCTGCGGCTGCTCGGCGTCCTGGCGGGCGTGCTGGCCAAGGCCACCGGCGGCCGGATGCCCGCCGACCAGGAGACGATCCGCTACACCGGCGTCTACGGCACCGACTTCGACGGGCAGCCGTACCTCATGCGCGAGGTGCTCGGCGGCGGCTCGGGTGGGCGGTACTACGCCGACGGCGAGGACACCATCCACGTCGTGCCGGACTCGCGGAACCTGCCCACCGAGTTCACCGAGGGTCGCTTCCCGCTGCGCGTCGAGCGGCTCGGCCTGGCGATGGACTCCGGCGGCCCCGGGCGCTACCGCGGCGGCTGCGGCTACGAGAAGCACATCCGGGTGCTCCGCGACGCGCACTTCATGTCGATCGCCGACCGCTCGATCCTGGCCTGCTGGGGGGTCAAGGGGGGCAAGGCCGGGCGGCCGTTCCAGATCACCGTCGACCCGGGCGGCCCGGACGAGCACGAGGTCGACGCGCTGGCCGACGCCGAGCCGCTGAAGGCCGGCACCGTCGTGCGCATCCGCACGACGGGCGGCGGCGGCTGGGGCGACCCGCTGGACCGGCCGGTGGACGAGGTGCTGCGCGACATCGCCTGGCGCAAGGTCTCCGTGGCCGGCGCCCGCGAGGACTACGGTGTCGTCGTGCTCGAGGACGGGACGGCGGACGAGGCCGCCACCGAGGAGCTGCGCGCCTCCCTGCGGGCCGCCCGCACCGGGGACGAGCCGTTCTTCGACCGCGGCCCCGGCTACGCCACCCTCTCCGGCGGCGCCGCGTTCAACGAGTTCGACGTCCTGCACCCCGCTCCCTGACGCCCCGGGCACCGCGCCCGGTCGGCCCGACCCGCTGCACGCAGTCGGCCCCTGCCCACCTCGGTGGGCAGGGGCCGGCTGCTGTCCGGGGCACCGCCTGCGCCCTCGACGGGGCGCGCCCGGCGGAGCCCGTTCCTCAGGTCAGCGGCTCGGTGGTCCCGGGCTCCGGCTTGGCCTGGTCGCCGTCCTGGCCCTGGTCACCTCCGGTGGACGTGTCCTGCTCGACGCCCTCCGGCGTGAACGGCGTCTCCTCGAGCACGTTCTCCCGGGCCTCGTCGCGGTCGGTCCCTGGTACCTCGGTCATCTCGGCCTCCTTCTCGGCGGACCCGGCCCCTACCCCGGCCCGGCCGCGCCGACGCGGGTTGCGCCAGGAGCGGACGGCCCGCCGGCCCGCCCGCGCAGCGCCTCCGCCGTCGCCCCGTCGGCCGGCAGGAACGCCTCGATGCTCAGCTCGGCGGCGGTGACGTCGACGGCGGTGCCGAAGGTGGTGACCGTGCTGAGGAACGACAGGACGGCGTCCCCCGCCCGGACGCGCAGCGGGACCGCGATCCCGTTCGGCGGTGCCGCGGCAGTCCCCCCGGGGAGCGCGACCAGCTCGCGGTGCAGCGCGCCCAGCGACGGGTCACCGGTCACGTGCACCTCCCGGGCCAGCCGGTGCAGCACGTGCCGCCGCCACTGCGGCAGGTCGAGGATGCGGGGGGCGAGCCCGTCGGGGTGCAGGCTGAGCCTGAGCACGTTGACCGGGGGCTCGAGCAGGGCGGGCGCCACCCCCTCGGTGAGCAGCGCCACCGCCCCGTTGGCGGCCACCAGGTGCCACCCCCGGTCGACCACGAGGGCGGGGAAGGGCTCGTAGGCGGCCAGCACGAGGTCCAGCGCCGCCCGCACGGTGGCCATGTCGGGCCCGTCGAGCCGGCGCCGGCCGAACTCGGGCGCGTGCCCGGCGGCGACCAGCAGCTCGTTGCGCTCGCGCAGCGGCACCTCGAGGTGCTCGGCGAGCAGCAGCACCACCTCCCGGCTGGGCCGGGAGCGGCCGGTCTCGACGAAGCTCAGGTGCCGGGCCGAGATGCCGGCCGCCAGGGCCAGCGCCAGCTGGCTGAGCCGGCGTCGCTGCCGCCAGCGGCGGAGCAGCTCGCCCACCCCCGGCGGGGCCTGCAGCGCCGTCACGGCGCGGAACGCTAGCGCCGCCGGACGGGGCCTGTCGCCTACCTGCGAGGTAATCGACGCGCTGACCCCGCGGCGGGACGGTGCTGCCATGGACACCACCACCGCCACCCGCCCCGCCGACCTCCTCCGGGCCGCCCTGCTCCTCGACGCCGCCGTCACCGGGGCCAACGGCGCCGCCTACCTCCTGGCCGCCCCCGCCCTCGCCGACCTGCTCGGCGTCCCCGAGGGCACGCTGCGGGGGCTCGGCGCCTTCCTGCTCGTCTTCGCCGTCGCGGTCGCCGCCGTCGCCGCCCGCCGCCCGGTCCCGCGCGCCGCAGCGGGAGCCGTCGTGGCCGCCAACGCGCTGTGGGCCGCGGGGAGCGTCGGCGTCGTCACCGCCGGCGTCTTCCGGCTGACCGGCGCGGGCACCGCGTGGGTGCTCCTCCAGGCCGCCGCCGTGGCGGGCTTCGCCGGCCTCCAGATCGCCGGCCTGCGCCGGCGCTGACGCCCGGGCCCGCGTTACGAAAGGACGACGGACGGCGGTGACGCGCATGGGCCCGGACGCCACCGGAAAGCCCACGGGGACCGGACGCCGGGGAGCACGCCCCGGAGCACTCCGAACCTGGAGGACCGACCCTTGTCACGACCACTCCGCCCGCTCGCCCACCTCGCCGTCGCCGCGTCGCTGGCGCTCTCCCCCCTCGCCCTCGCCGCCTGCGGGGACGACGACTCCGAGCCGGAGGCGGGGACCGCCGCCGAGGAGACGACGGAGGAGGAGGACGAGGGCTTCGGCGAGACCGATCCGGGCCCCAGCTACGAGGGCGCCTACGACAGCGAGTTCGTCGAGGAGCTCGACCTCTACCTCGGCGAGGAGGTCGTGCTCTCCGCCGGCATCGAGGCGGTCATCGCCCCCCAGGTCTTCGTGATCGCCGGCCCCGCCGACAGCGGCGTGCCTCCCCTGCTGGTGCTGGCGTCCGAGGCGGTCGACGGGCTGGAGCCGGAGACGGGCGTGGAGGTGGCCGGCACCGTGCAGGGCTCGTTCGCGACCACGGCGGCCGAGGAGGACCTGGGCGTCGACCTGGACGACGAGCTGCTCGCGCCCTTCGAGGGCGACCCCTACATCGTCGCCGACAGCGCGGGGGAC
>NZ_SSXB01000045.1:0-38852 GCF_021698995.1 Blastococcus sp. KM273129
GCCGCACCGCACGCTCCCTCAGCGCCGGATCGATCTTCTTCGGCATGACGCCATCCTCCGTGACTCACAAGGAGGCGGCACAGAACCTGGGGCGCTTCAGTGACTGCGGCGACGGATAGACCGGCACCTTCGCCATGCCCTCTGCAATCGGCCCCCGGGCCGCAGGAATCCGAGCAACCGGGAGTCTCCCTGCTGACTGCTCACCGTCCCGACCTACCGATCGGGGGTGGCCCCGGCCAGGATGGAACGGACTTCATTCCTGGGGCCGTGGACCGCCTCGCCTGCGACACGGCAAAACCGCCTACCTCGACCGCTTGAGCCCTCCTGGACGGGGCCACCAGCGGACGCCCGCGAATCTGCTTGACAGTCGCCTGTGCCGGATTGGTCGAGGCGACCCAAACCCGACTACTATCCGGCTTAATAGAGCTGTCCAAGACCGCAACGTGGAGACCTCGACGGAGTCCGGGAGGTGGCACCGTGAGGTACTGGCCTCGCCAGACCCATCGTGAGCTGCGAGAGCAGCTGGGCGTCTTCGCATTAGGCCACGGCGACGCCGAGGAGCGGGCCACCGTCAGGTCGCACTTGAACAAGTGCGCTGCCTGCCGCGCCGAACTGGACGAGCTGGCAAAGGTAGTCGCCCTGCTGGCCGCCGTCAGTCCCGCCAATCTTGGTCAGGTCTGAGTTCCCCATACCCGCTGGGCGGCGCAGTTGCCCGATAGCGAGGATCAGTTAGTCGCGGGCGCTGCGAAATTGCGACGCCGTTGAGGTACCCCGGCCTGCTTCAGTCGCACGTAACCGACCGCACCCGCGGGCGATGCGTCCCGCGTGAACCGCTCCGGCGGGACCGACAGCAGTCGGCCCCGGCGTCGGCGGGCTGCTGGCGGACGCCCTCGGCGTCCGTGCCGTCTGCCTGCAAGCCGCATGACTGCTACTCGCCGCGACATCGCCGTCAGTCGCGCCACCGACCGACGGCAGGTCGACGCGGTCATCGCTTTGCACTCCAATCTCTCGCCGACTTGATGCACCGACGTCCGAGGTCGCCGTCCTCGGTCAGGTTGACAGGGCGAAGGCGAGCCACCACCCCGCTCCCAGACCGAGGAGGAGGGACATGACCGCGGCCCCGTGCAGCAATCCGGTCGGGACGCCACGCCGGGTCCGCTGCGCCGTACCCGCCGCCGTCCGTGGACCACTACCCGCCCACTCCCGCATAGACGGTGCGGCCGGCACCCCGGCGAACGCGGGGGCGACCCAGCGCAGGTAGTAGAAGAGGCTCGCCACCGTGTTGACGGCCGCCACGACGACCAACCACGCCAGGGCGCCGTCCCATGCCGCGGTGAAGACGGCGAGCTTGCCGACGAAGACGGCGGTCGGTGGAGTGCCGACGAGGCCGAGGAGGCAGACGACGAGGCTGACGACGAGCCATCGGTGGCGTCCGACGGCGGTCGCCCAGTCGGTGATCGTGCGCGCGGCCGGGGTCGCCGCGACGGCGGCGAAGGCGCCGATGTTGGTCACCGCGTAGCCGGCCAGGTAGATCGCCAGCGCCGGGACGGCGAGATCGGTGCGCGCGGCGACGGCGACGGCCATGAACAGGTAGCCGACCTGGCTGACCGTGGAGTAGGCCAGCAGGCGGAGTACGTCGGTCTGGTTGAAGGCGGCCAGGTTGCCCAGGGTCATGCTGGCCGCGGCGATGACGGCGACCAGCAGGGGAACGTCGAGCGGGACGTCGGCGAAGGGCTCGGCGAGCAGCCGGAACGCGGCGGCGACCGCGCCGATCTTCGGGATCGTGGTGATGTAGGCGGCCATCGGCGGGGTGGTGCCGGCCGTGACGTCGGGAACCCAGAAGTGCACCGGCACGGCTCCAGCCTTGAAGGCGACCCCGGCGAGCACGCCGAGGATGCCCACGGCGAGCAGAGCCGGGGAGGCGTCCGGGAGCAGCGCGGCGAGGTCGAGGTAGCCGGTGGTGCCGGTGGCGAGCACCAGGGCGGCGACGCCGACGAGCATCAGCACGCCCACGAAGGCGCCCATGAGGTAGTACTTCATCGTCGCCTCGACACCTGCGGAGTCCTTGGCGAAGCCGGCCAGCGCGTACAGCGGGACGCTGGCCAGCAGGTAGCCGGCGACCAGCAGCAGCAGATCGCCGCTGGCGGCCAGCGCGATGCTGCCGAGCCCACCGAGCAGCATGAGGACGTAGGCCTCGGTCTCCCGCGGGTGTCCGGCCAGCGAGGGCGACGCGAGCCAGACCAGGACAGCCACGCCCAGCGTGACCACGATGCGCACGACGCCGGTGGTGGTGTCGACGACCCAGGTGGCCTCGAACACCCGCTCCGCAGGCTCGGGCAGCGCGACGGCAGCGGCGATCACGCTGGCCAGGCAGGCGGCGGTGACCAGGAGCCGGACCCGCCACTGCCGGTGCTGCGGGGTCCAGAGGCCCAGCAGCAGGCCGCCGACCGCACCGAGGAGCAGGAGCAGTTCGGGGAGCAGGGCGAGCACCCGCTCGCCACCTCCGGACATGCCGGTCACCGGCCCACCAGCTCCACCACCGCCATGGCGGCCGGCTCCAGCACGTCCAGCAGGACACGCGGGAGCAACCCGAGAATCACGGCGAGTACCAGCAGCGGGACGACCGAGGCCGCCTCGCGACTGCGCAGGTCCTGCATCCGGGTCGCCGTCCGCGGCCGGACGGCGGTCGCCGTCGTGCCGTCCGCACGGTCCGGATCCGGGCCCTCCGCCAGTTCGTCGGGGTCTGCGCCGGATGGGACGACGGGATCGCCGGTGAGCAGCCGCTGCAGGGCCAGCAGGAAGAGTCCGGCGGTGACCAGGATGCCGACGACGGCGACCACCGTGGCCAGCGGTGCGGCCTGCAGCGCGCCGGTGAAGACCTGGAATTCGGCGATAAATCCGGAGAACCCGGGCAGCCCCAGGGAGCCGAACGCGGCGACCGCGAAGCAGGCGGCGAAGACGGGCGCGGGACGAGCCAGACCACCCCAGCGGTCGAAGGCGTAGCTGTGTCCGCGGGACCACAGGACGCCGCTGAGCAGGAAGAGCGCGCCGGTGAGCAGGCCGTGGCTGACCATCTGGTACATCGCCCCGACCGTGGCCACGGTCCGCGCGCCTTCGTCAGCGGAGGCGACCAGGCCGGCCGCGCCCAGGCCGAGCAGCACGTACCCCATGTGGTTGACCGAGGTGTAGGCGATCATCCGCTTGACGTCGGTCTGGGCTAGCGCCACGAACGCGCCCCACAGCACGCTGATCACCCCGACGACGACGGCCACCATGGCCCACCGCTGCCAGGCCTCGGGGAGGATCGGCATGGCGATCCGCACGAACCCGTACGTGCCGAGCTTGAGCAGGATCCCGGCGAGAATGGCGGACCCGGCGGCGGGTGCGTCGGTGTGCGCGTCGGGCAGCCAGGTGTGGAAGGGGAACAGCGGCGTCTTCACCGCCAGCCCCAGGAAGATCGCCAGCAGCACCAGCCCACCGGCCACCGGGGAATCGGCGAGCGGCGGATTCGCCGCCAGCGCCACCATGTCGAAGGTGCGCTCCTCGCTGCCGAGGAACAGCCCGATGAAGCCCACCAGCAGCGCCAGCGACCCGATGAAGGTGTAGAGGAAGAACTTCAAAGCGCTGCGCCGGGCGTTGCCGTGCCCCCAGCCGGCGATGACGAAGTACATCCCGACGATCGACAGGTCGAAGAAGACGAAGAACAGGATCAGATCCAGCGAGGCGAACGTGCCCATGCACGCCGTCTGCAGGAACAGGAACAGCGCGGCGTAGGTGTGCGGCCGGTCCGGCTCACGCAGCGAGTAGACCGCGCAGGCCAGGAACAGCACCCCGGTCAGGGCCAGCAGCGGCAGGGAGAGCCCGTCGACGCCGACGTGGTAGCCGGCATTGACCGTGGGGATCCACTGCAGATGGGCCTCGTACGCCAAGCCGTCGACGACGCCCGAGGCGCCCTGCCCTGGCTCGAAGCGCAACCACATCCAGCCGACCAGCGCCAGGTCGACGGCGGAGGCAGCCACCCACACCCCGATCGCCACGCGACCGGGGATCCTCGGGGCCGCCAGCAGCACAGCAGCGGCCAGCAACGGCAGGAAGATCACGACGGTCAGCAGCACGACTACCTCACCACGAGCAGGAGGACGAGCAGAAGCCCGAGACCGACGACGGCCTGGGCGTAGTACTGGTGGAGCAGGCCCGTCTGCGGACGGCGGGCAGCGCCCCCCGCGTGGCGGAACGCCCGCGCCATCCCGCGGACGGCGCCGTCCACCACGCCGGTGTCGATGCGCGCGGAGCCGGCGGCAGTACGGCGGGTAGCTGCGGCGACGCCGGACACCGCGCCGTCCAGGACGCCGTCGTCCGCCCGGGACGCCATGCCGGCGAGCCGACGGGCGCCGACGGCCACCCCCACGACCGCCCGGTCGATCACCCTGTCGTCCACGGTGGCCAGCGCCCGGGCGAGCGCCATCGCCGGTCGTGGCGAGAGCAGCCGTCCCAGCCCGGCCCACGAGGCGAGCGGACTCCGGGAGAGCTGCTCCATGACGGCAGGGCGGGCCCGGACCACGGCGACGGTCAGTCCCAGGGCCACCAGCGCGAGCGCCCCGGAGAGCAACAGCTCCCCCAGCCCCGGGGACGGCTCCCCCTCCACGTCCAGGACCGCCTCGAGTCGCTCTGCCACGGCCGGCAGCGCGAGCACACCCAGCCCGGCGGCGAACACGGCCAGCACGCCGGCGACGACCGTGGTCAGGGCCGGGACGCGCCGGGTGCCCGGCTCCTCCTCGTCCCCCGCCGGCCTGGCGAGGACGACGGCCAGGATCCGACCGGCGTAGACCGCCGAGACCGCGGCGGCGGCGAGGCCGACCACGTGCAGCGCCGTTCCATCGACACCGGCGAGCACCTTGTCCTTCGTCGCCCACAGCGACAGCGGCGGCACACCGGCCAACGCAAGGGCAGCGACGGTGGCCGCTGCCCCGATCCCCCGGTACCGGCGGGCGGCGCCACGCAGGTCGGTCAGGTTCTTAGTGCCGAGCGCGGTGAGCCAGGCCCCGGCGGCGACGAACAGGCCGGCCTTGACCGCGGCGTGCGCGACGAGCTGGGCGGTGCCACCGGCGGTGGCGCCCACCCCGGCGGCGAGGACGACGAAGCCGATCTGCGCGGCCGTGCTGGCCGCGAGCAGCTGCTTGAGGTCGGTCTGCGCCACGGCCACCGCACCCAGGACCATCGCGGTCAGCGCCCCGGCCCACGCCGCCGCCGTCGCGGCCCAGCCGGTCGACGCCAGCAGCGGCTGCATCCGGATCAGCAGGTACCCGCCGGCGGCCACCATCGTGGCCGAGTGCAGCAGCGCGCTCACCGGGCTCGGCCCCTGCATCGCGGCCGAGAGCCAGGCCGAGAAGGGCAGCTGCGCCGACTTGCCCAGCGCGGCGACCAGCACGCCGGCGGCGGCCACGTCCGCCCAGCCACCGTCCGCGCTCTCCAGGTCGGTCAGCACCAGGCTCCCGGTCGCAGCCAGCGCCGCCCCGGCGGCGACGTACAGGCCGAGGTCCCCGGCCCGGGTGGTCACGAACGCCCGGGTGCCGGCGGCCGGCTTGCCCGGCTCGTCCCAGTGGTAGCCGATGAGCGCGTAGGAGGTCGCGCCCATGACCTCCCAGGCCAGGAGAAGCGTGGGGAGGGTTGCCGCGGTGACCGTCGCCAGCATGGCCGCGACGAACAGCAGCAGGTAGCCGAAGAACCGCCCCCGAGCGGCATCCGCCGGCAGGTCCACGACGGCGAACACGGTGACCAGCAGGGCGATGCCGGCCACCAGGACGACGAGCACGGCGGAGAGCCCGTCGACGACCAGGCGCAGATCCCCGCCCTCGACGATCCCGAGGAACGGCACCGACAGCAGCGGCCGGGTCCCGGCCACCAGCGCAGCCACCACCACACCTGCCGCGGCGACGGCCACGGCCAGGGGACCGGCGACGCGGTCGGCCCCCCGCCCGGCGACGAGCAAGGCGGCTCCGCTCAGGGCGGGGAGCAGCACCAGGGCGCCGAGGACGGCGCTCATCCGCGCAGGTCCGACGCCATGTCGATCATGTCGAGCTGCCGAGCTCGATAGAAGGCGACGGTGACGGCGAAGCCCATGGCCATCTCCACCGCCATGACCACCAGCGCCACGACGACCAGCACCTGGGCGTCGGGCAGCTCCGGCGCGAGGAAGTACCAGGCCGCTCCCCCGGCCAGCAGCACACCGTTGAGGACGAGCTCGAGGCCCATCATCACCATGACGATCGTCTGCTGGGACAACGCCCCGAACAGCCCGACGCCGATCAGGCCGGCGGCGACGGTCAGCACGATCTGCAGCACCAGCTCGGCGGTCATCGGCGCAGTCCCCCGGGCACCGGGTCGTCCGGGTGCTCGGCGTCGAGACCCGGGCCGAGGCGGTCGTAACGGCCGCGCGCGGTGGCCAGGACAGTGCCGGCCAGGATCGTGGCGAACAGCCCGATGCCGATCACCAGCATGACCAGCATGTGGCTGCCCATGATCGCCTCGCCGAGCTGGCGGGTGCTGTCGTCGGGGCGAACCGGGTTCATCGTCGGCCAGTCGATCGTCCAGATGCCCACCGCGAGGAGGACGAAGACTCCGGCGCCGACCGCGGCCGAGCCTTTGGCGTTGTGCACCATCGTCATCGGCATGAGCCCGGCCGGGTTCATCATGAACATGATCATGAAGACGGCCATGATCGCCATCTCGATCGTCATCATCAGCGCCGTCACGACGGCCAGGTAGACCAGGTCGAGGGCGAGCAGGATGCCCGCCACGGCGAGGAACGACGCCAGCAGGGCGAAGGTCGCCCGCGCCATCGAGTCGACGACGAAGACCGCGACCCCCGCGGCGACCGACAGGACCCCGAGGATGGCGACGGCCGTGATCGCCCAGCCGGAGAGGTCGCTCAGCATCGGCTCCTCCTCACGCGTAGAACCCGGTCAGGACGAGCACCGCGACGACCAACGCCTGCAGGAGCGTCAGCGGGACGAGGACCATCCAACCGACCTCCACCGTGCGGTCGGGCCGCAGCACCGGCATCCGTCGTCCCACCCAGACCAGAGCAGCGACGACGGCCAGGGTCTTCAGCAGGTGCCACAGCGGGCCGGGCAACCAGGGGCCGGAGTCGCCGCCGAGGAATAGCGCCGCCGCCATGGCCGCGCTCGCGCCGAGGAAGACGGCGCGACCGGCCTCCACCAGCAGCCGGTCCACCCCGGACAGTTCCGAGGTGACGCCGCCGGCGATGTCAGCTTCGGCCGGTGCGGCGAACGGCCCCCAGAAGGCGAAGGCCGCGGCGCCGGCCACGAAGACCACGAAGGCGACCGGCATCGTCACCACGAGCCACAGGGCCTCCTGCGCGGCGACGACATCGGTCGTCCGCAACGAGCCGGCCGCCAGGCCAGCCGTGATCAGCGCGAACATCAGCGGCAGCTCGTAGGCCAGGCCCTGGGCGAGGAATCGGTATCCACCGGTCAGCGCATGGACGGCGTTCGGACCCCAGCCGACCAGCCACACCGCCGCCCACAGCAACGCTTCCATGGCGTTGAACCACACGAGATCGGCGCTGGTCGACCACAGGGTTCGGCCAGCCACGGGTACCACCGCCAGAGACAGCAGCGCCAGCGTCGGCACAGCGACGCACCCGATTCGCCACAGCAGCCGATCCGGCGCCAGAGTCGTCCGCCGCTGCTCAGCCAGCAGACGCGCGCTCGAGCGGATCGGCTCCACGACCGCCCCGGATGCGCCGAAGACGACGACGCGGTCAACTGCCGCCACCACGACGCCTAGGACCACACCGACCGCCACGATCCCAAGGACTGCCGGGACCAGCCCCCACGCCTCCGCCAGGGTCTGCTCAGGCATGCAGATGCTCCGACGCCGACACCGTGGACACGGGGGTGAGGTCGAGGCTGGCCACGATCAGCCGTGCGCTGCCGATCTCCGCGCCCTCGACCAGGGCTGCGACGGCCTCGAGTGACGTCGCGGGCACGTTCTCGACCGGTTTCCCCGACGCCATGTCGCACCAACGCCTGACCCGGTCCAACGTGTCTCCCCCGGACCCGCGTCCGCCGATGCCGCCGGCCGTCCAGACCAAGGTCCGCGACCGACTCACCCGCCGTGCCACAGCCTCGGCAAGCCGTTGTGCCTCGTCGCGGCTGCCTATCTGGGCCATCCCGTCTCGGGCGCGACGTGCGTCTCGGGCGGCGGTCGGCCAGCCGGCCACATCCAGGAAGAGTGCGAGCCGGTCCAGGATGGCCCGCTGGGAGTCGGGCTGCTGCCGCGCGGCCGGGAGGGTGTCGGTGTCGAGCCAGGCCAGCTCTGCGGATGTGAGGACGTCGCCCTGCAGGTTTGCCCGCAACACCAGTCCCGTCGGCCAGCCTGGCAGTACCGGCCCGAGCGCCACCTTCAGAACGTCGAGTTCGAGCCCGTCCCGGTCCGGGCCGGTCGAGGCCATCGGCAGCCCAGCCACGTCACCGCCGTGGTCCATGCCCTCGTGACCACCGCCGTGGTCCATGCCCTCGTGACCACTCCCGTGGTCCATGCCCTCGTGACCACTCCCGTGGTCCATGCCCTCGTGACCACTCCCGTGGTCCATGCCCTCGTGACCACTCCCGTGGCCCATGCCCTCGTGACCACTCCCGTGGCCCATGCCCTCGTGACCACTCCCGTGGCCCATGCCCTCGTGACCACNTCGTGACCACTCCCGTGGCCCATGCCCTCGTGACCACTCCCGTGGCCCATGCCCTCGTGACCACTCCCGTGGCCCATGCCCTCGTGACCACTCCCGTGGTCCATGCCCTCGTGACCGGCCCCGTGATCTACACCCTCGCCCTCCTCGTCCTCACGACCGGCGTCGTCGTCCATGCCCGCGCGGCCACCGCCGTGGTCCATGCCCTCGTCGTCGGCGGTGCCCATGCCCTCGTCGTCAGCGTCTTCGTCCTCGTTCTTGGCGAGCAACGAGGCCGGCGACGACCGGTCGTCTCCTCTTGCTCCTGATCCGGGCCGCCGGACCAGCGCCGCTCGGCCCTCGTCCAGAGCGACGGCGACGTCTCTGGCGCGCTGGACGTCCACCCGGTGCCGAGGCTCGGGAACCTGACTCCACAGCACGTCGACGGCTTCTCCTAGCTCCGGGCCCGGCTCACCAAGGACGACCAGCAGATCGGTGTCCGCGGGTGACACGGCGCGCCGCCAGCCGCGCCGGTCCAACTCGGCCTCGACGGACCACCGGAACGTCGTAGCGCCGGGGACATCGACGAGTAGCACCCGGGGCCTCGTCAGCGCCCAGTTCCGCAGGCGGGCTATCAGGTCCATCGCAGCGCACCCTCACGCCAGACGTACATGACCCCAACGAGCAGGACGGCGAGGAAGCCGAACATCTCCACGACGGCCTGGACGCCCATGTCCGCCACGACGACGGCCCACGGATACATGAAGATCATTTCCATGTCGAACGCTAGGAACAGGATCGTCACCGCGTACCAGCGGGCGTGGTAGCGCGAGACCGCGTGCTGCTGCGGCAGCATGCCGGACTCGAAGGGCAGGACATGGGCCGGCTCGCGGACCGGCGCCAGCGCCAGCGATGACGCATAGAGGGCGGCAACGAGGACGCACGCCAGCGACACGAGGAGGAGCACAGCGACCATCGTCGAATCCCCTCACGTCGGGGTTGCGGGTGGCAGGGATGGCCCCTGATAGGTCATCCGCACGGTCGCACGGATGAGGCCGCATCGCACGGGGAAAGCTAGCCCGCGTGTGACCGGCGCGACACATTTCTCGCGTTCGGAACGCCGACAGCGGTGGATATGTGATGCCACTGGAGCGGGCGAGAACCATCAGGGCAGGACCCGCATGAGCGTCACACCGCCTGCGCGTCGACGGTCCTGAGGTCGCCCTCGACCTCCTCACGTCGGAGGCCCAGTCGCATGCACTGGGCTCCCTGTCCGCAGTGGGTTGCCGGCTAGGGGCAAGCGCCGGAACCTGGGATGACCGGCAGCGACGACCGTGCCGGGACCGTGACGGTGCGGCCGCGGGGCCACCGGTTTATCCGTACGACTGTCCGGGCATGCGCGCCGTGCGGGGTGTGCCGCCGTGCCGCCCGTGCTCGTGACCGGAGAGGTTGCTCGAGGCCGAGCGACGACGTCCGGCCGAGAGCCTGTGCTACCGGTCGAGCAGTAGCCAGGGTGGGCACGGGAGTGCGGGCCGGTGACCTTCCCCGCGACCCGGCGAGAGAAAGGACCCATCATGGCGATCAAGAAGGCCGACGACGCGACGCAGCAGGGTCACGGCGACGAGCAGTCGCACGAGGCCAAGATGACCAGGAACATGTACCTGCGCTTCGGCGCCATGATCCTCACGGCCATGGTCGTCATGTACTGGGTCATGTTCATGAGCACCTGGGAGTGGAGCCACGTCCAGTTCAGCGAGAGCCGGGTGTTCATGGCGCTCGCCATGGGCGGCACCATGGGTCTGGTCATGCTGGCCTGGATGCTCAACATGTACAAGAACACGAAGGCCAACATCGCCATCGTCGCGGCGAGCCTCGTGCTCCTGGGCGGCGGCATCGCCCTCGACCGCAGCCAGACCACCGTGGACGACGGGGACTGGATGCAGGCGATGATTCCGCACCATTCGATGGCGATCACCCGCTCCGAGCGCGCCGACATCGACGACGTCCGCGTGTGCCAGCTCGCCGTCGACATCATCGTCGCCCAGGAGAAGGAGATCGCCGAGATGGAGTGGCTCATCGAGGACATCGAGGAGAACGGCGAGGCCGAGACCGTCGAGCAGGCCAACGATCGGCCCGTCCCGGAGTTCGAGGGCTCGGCGCTGCGCGACTGCCCCACGGACTGACCCCCGTTCTCGCCGGCAGTTCCGGGGCCGGGCGGCGCCAGCTGTGGCCCCGGCACTGCCCGGCCCCGCTCATCGCCGTCACTCCGGGAGCGAGGCACCCCTCCGCTGGGTGAATCGTGCCGCACCCTCCGGCCGGTGGCCGATCCCGGCACCACCATCGGCGGAGGTCGAGGCCAGGGGCTGGAACCGGCGCAGCCGCAGGCTGTTGGACACCACGAACACCGACGAGAAGGCCATGGCCGCTCCGGCGATCAGCGGGTTGAGCAGCCCGGCGGCGGCCAGGGGCAGTGCGGCCACGTTGTACGCGAAGGCCCAGAAGAGGTTCCCCTTGATGGTGCCCAGCGTCCTGCGCGAGAGCCGGATGGCGTCGGCGGCCGCCCGGAGATCCCCGCGCACCAGGGTCAGGTCACTGGCCTCGATGGCGACGTCGGTACCGGTGCCCATGGCCAGTCCCAGGTCGGCCTGGGCCAGGGCCGCCGCGTCGTTGACGCCGTCCCCCACCATCGCGACGACCTTGCCGTCGCCCTGCAGCCGCTTGACGACGTCGACCTTGTCCTGCGGCAGGACCTCGGCGATCACCTCGTCGATGCCCACCTGCGCCGCGACCGAGCGGGCGACGGTCTCGTTGTCGCCGGTCAGCAGGACGGGGGTGAGCCCGAGGTCGCGGAGCTGGCGGATCGCCTCCGCGGAGGTGTCCTTCACGGCGTCGGCGACCACGAGCACACCGCGGGCGGCGCCGTCCCAGCCGACGGCGACCGCGGTGCGGCCCTCGGCCTCCGCGGCGTCCTTGGCGCGCGCGAGCTCGGCCGGCAGCTGCTGCGACCACTCGGCCAGCAGCCGGGGCCGCCCGACCAGGACCGCGTGGCCCTCCACCACGCCTTGGACCCCGAGACCCTCGAGGTTCGTGAAGCCCTCGACCGGCGGCAGCGTGCCGATCCGCTCGGTGGCGGCCCGGGCGATCGCCTGGGCGATGGGGTGCTCGGAGGCGTCCTCCAGCGCACCGGCGAGCCGCAGGACCTCCTCGGCCTGCTCTCCGGGGGCGGGGACGACGTCGAGGAGCGTCATCCGGCCGGTGGTCACGGTCCCCGTCTTGTCTAGGACAACCGTGTCCACGACCCGGGTCGACTCCAGCACCTCCGGACCCTTGATCAGGATCCCGAGCTGGGCGCCCCGGCCGGTGCCCACCATGAGGGCGGTCGGTGTGGCCAGCCCCAGGGCGCAGGGGCAGGCGATGATCAGGACGGCGACGGTGGCGGTGAAGGCGACGGACAGCCCTGCGCCGGTGCCGATCCAGAAGCCGAGGGTGGCCGCGGCCAGCGCGATGACGATAGGCACGAAGATGCCCGAGATCCGGTCGGCCAGGCGCTGCACCTCGGCCTTGCCGTTCTGGGCCTCCTCCACCAGCCGTGCCATCTGGACCAGCTGGGTGTCCGAGCCGATGCGGGTGGCCCGGACGACGATCCGGCCGCCGGCGTTGACGGTGGCGCCCACGACGGCGTCCCCCGGCCCGACCTCGACCGGCACCGACTCGCCGGTCAGCATCGAGGCGTCGACGGCGGAGGAGCCCTCGGTGATGACGCCGTCGGTCGCGATCTTCTCCCCGGGACGGACGACGAAGAGGTCTCCGACGGCGAGCCGGTCCACCGGGATCCGCTCCTCACGGCCTCCGCGCAGCACCGAGACCTCCTTGGCGCCGAGCTCCAGCAGGGCGCGGAGCGCGGCGCCGGCCCGGCGCTTGGACCGCGCCTCGAAGTAGCGGCCGGCGAGGATGGCGGTGGTCACCCCGGCGGCCACCTCGAGGTAGATGTTGGCCGCACCGTCAGTTGGCTCGATGGTGAACTCGAAGGGGTGGGTCATGCCCGGTTCGCCGGCGGTGCCGAGGAACAGGGCGTACAGCGACCAGGCGAAGGCCGCCAGCGTCCCCATGGAGACCAGCGTGTCCATCGTGGCGGCACCGTGTCGCAGGTTGGTCCAGGCAGCCCGGTGGAACGGCCACGCCCCCCACACGACGACCGGTGCGGCCAGCGTCAGGGAGAGCCACTGCCAGTACGTGAACTGCAGGGCCGGGACCATCGCCAGCGCGATCACCGGGACGGTGAGGGCCGTGGACACCAGGACTCGTTGGCGCAGCAGAAGGACCCCGTCCTCCTCACCGCTTGCGAGCTCGGGGCGGTCCTCGGGCCGGGGCCCGGAGGCGGGCGGCTCCGGCAGCCGGGCGCTGTAGCCGGCCTTCTCCACGGCAGCGAGAAGATCCTCGGGGGTCACTCCGTCGCCGTAGGTGACCTTGGCCTTCTCCGTCGCGTAGTTGACGGTCGCGGTCACACCGTCGAGCTTGTTGAGTCGCTTCTCGATCCGCATGGCGCACGACGCGCAGGTCATGCCCTGGATGGCCAGCTCGACCTGCTCGCCGTCCGCAGGGATCTGCGGCGTCGTGTCGTTCATCGCGGCGCTCATGGTTCTCCTGTCAGGGAGTTGCTGCTGAAGACGAGGACCGCGGACCCGGGGCGGCAACCGGTGGCCGCCCACCCCGGGCCGGGTCCTCAGTGGTTCGTCTCGCCGTGGCTGTCCGTCTCGGTGTGGACGTCCGTCTGCGCCGGTGACTCGACCCGCTCACCGGCCGGACCCACCGGCCCGACGGCGCTGCCGAGGCCGATCGCAGCGACGAAGACGACGGCGAGGCCGACGAGGTAGGCGCCGACCTTGGCGGAGGTCGTCATGTCGGCCCCTCCCTCACCATGTGCGACCCCCGGGCCGGCCGGCGGCGGTCGGCGGATCACTTGCAGCCGCAACCGCAACCCGACGCCCGGCCACCGGCCGACGCGGCGGGTGCGGCCACCTCGTAACCGGCCTCCTCCACGGCGGCCCGGACGGCCCCGTCATCGACGCCTGCTTCGCTGCGGACGGTGAGACCACCGGTGGCCAGGTCGACGTCGACCCCGGTCACGCCGGGCACCTGGCTGACCTCCTCGGTCACCGAGCTCACGCAGTGGCCGCAGGTCATGCCGACGACGGTGTAGGTAGCGGTGCTCATGAGGTGTACTCCGTTCTTCGTAGTGTTGGGTTGCGGTTGTCCGTGACGGGCGGGAGACCCGGGAGCTCACGCCAGAGCAGTCCGGTCAGGACCGGACGAGGCGCGCGATGGCTTCGGACGCCTCGCGCACCTTCGCGTCGGCCTCGGGACCACCGGTGGCGGCCGCCTCGACGACACAGTGGCTCATGTGCTCCTCGAGGAGCCCCAAGGCCACCGACTGCAACGCTCTGGTCATGGCCGAGACCTGGGTGAGGATGTCGATGCAGTACTTCTCGTCCTCCACCATCCGCTGCAGCCCGCGGGCCTGGCCCTCGATCCGCCGCAAGCGCTTGAGGTAGTCGCCCTTGCGGTTGATGTAGCCGTGCCCACTGACCTGGTCCGTCGACGTCACGCCGCCTCCCTCCGTCGCACCCCTTCAACAAAGGTACCCCGCCGGGGTATTCCTCTCCCCTGACTTAGCGGCTCCGCGGCACATCGTGGACCTGGTGGGACTACCCGACGGAGGAGGCGTTATCCGTACGGACGCGCGGGTATGGCCGCGGGCGCCGGTGCCCGACGGCGGGCGGTCCGCCACGCCGGCACAGGGAGGAGCCATCGTGAGCGTTGCGAGTCAGATGCTCGAGACCTACCCCAAGGACCTGGGCGGGGTGGACCGCCAGAAGCTGCAGGAGTGCATCGAGGCCTGCTTCGAATGCGCCCAGGCCTGTACGGCGTGCGCCGATGCCTGTCTCAGTGAGGACATGGTCGCCGAACTGACCAAGTGCATCCGTAGCAACCTGGACTGCGCCGACGTCTGCGACACGACCGGCCGCGTCCTCTCCCGGCACACCGGCTACGACGCGAACGTCACCCGTGCTGTGCTCGAGGCGTGTGCGGCAGCGTGCAAGGCCTGCGGCGACGAGTGCGCCGAGCACGCAGAGATGCACGAGCACTGCCGGGTGTGCGCCGAATCGTGCCGGCGCTGTGAAGCAGCCTGCCGGGACTTGCTCAGCTCCCTCGGCTGACGCAGCACCTGCTCGTCGTCCGTGCCCGGGGCCGAAGGAGAGCACCCCCAGGGCCGGGCGGCGAGCAGGGGCCTCCCGGGCCGGCCTGTCACCGGTCGTCGTCTGGCTCCTCCGGCGCCCGCTGGGCGAGCTCGATGAGCCGTCGCAGGCAGTGCTCCCGCAGAGGATCGGGAAAGCCTTCGGCCAGTCGGTAGTACAGGACCCGACCCTCCCTGCGGTAGGTCACGAGGCCGGCGGTCCGGAGGACGCGCAAGCCGTAGCTGGCCGCGTCCTCGTTCACATCGAGCGCCATCGCCAGGTCCCCGACGCACATCTCCGAGACCACGTCGAGCGCGTACAGCAGGCGAGAACGCGTGGGGTCGGCCATCAGGCTCAGGATGCTGGTCAGCTGAGCTGCTTCGTCCCGGGACGGCAACCGCCGGCGCGCGGCCTCGACCCGCTCGGGGTCCACGGGGTGGGGATGAGGCCCGTCGGTGACGTCCGCCTCTGAACTCGAGACCATGGACGGCGACATAGCCACGTGCGGGTGTGATCATGCACCTTTCGCGGTGGGCGGTCGGTTTCTCCCGAGCATCACCGACCGCGGCGTTGGCTTCAGGACACCCGGTAGCCGTGGTCGTCCGAGTAGCGCTGGAGAGTCGCCGCGAGATCCCCGGAGGCGGGCAGGAACTGCTGGGTGAGCAGGTACGCATAGTCCTCGACGGCTCCTCTCAGGATGGTGCCGGACAGCCGGACGTCGTCGCGACCAGAGGAAGCGGCGCGGTCCGCCAGCTCACGCGCGTACGGCAGCTGCGCGGGCAGGGACGCCACGTCGTCGGCCTCGCGGAAGTAGTACGTCTCGGCGTACTGGGTGAGGTCCACACGGACCTGGACCAGCTCGCCGGCCAGCGTCTCCAGCAGCGTGGCCGCCGCAGAGGAGTCCATCGCAGACAGGGCCTGGGCGGCCTCGGCCTTGCGGAGCAGGGACAGGCGGATCGCCAGCGTCCGGCGGCGGGCCAGAGCCGGATAGATCTGCAGGATCCAGGTCACCGCAGCGGTCAGCAGTGAGAAGCCGATGAGGGCCTCCAGCGGCGAGGCCAGCCGCAGCCAGGCATAAGCCGGCACGATGTCGCCGTAGCCGAGTGTTGCCACCGTGACCAGGGACAGGTACAGCGAGTCCAGGATGTCGCTTCGCTCGGACGGTTGCAGGCTCGAGCCGAAGGAGAATCCGTCGGACATGTGGGGCCAGTACACCAAGGTCCAGCCGGCGAGGATGATGGTGATCCACGTCAGGATCACGCACAGGATCGCGAAGGGACCGACCACCGAGCTCTGTCGCCGGCGGCTCTTGATGACGCGGGACCCCCGCCAGACCAGCTGGATGACCAGCCGGCTGAGCGACCCTTGCCCACTGGGGTGCCAGATGGTGTGGAACATGTCCCGCAGCACGAACAGCACCAGCACTGCACCTGCGGCCGTCACCAGCCAGTCCATCAAGATCCTCTCTGCCGCCTGAGGCTTCCGGCCGCACCTGCTGCGCCCCGCACCCGTTCGCGGCCCTGCCGTGCGGATCGCCGCTCTAATTGGCGCGAGCGATGGCCGTACGGATCTACGGATGATGCCGGTACCCGCGGGCTAGTGCGTCGAACACTCGGCGAGCAGGGACGACATTCACCGGGCGCCCGCCAGACGCCAGAGGCACCCGGCTGGCGGGGTGCGGTTAGCCCCGACCTCACCGCACCCCACGTGCGATGGATCAGCCGCCGATCTCGGTGAGCAGCTGCTGCATCTCCGGGTCTGGATTTCGCTGATGAGCCGAGCCAGCTCGATCCTCGCGTACACCCAGCCCTGCGCGGGCCGAGGCGCCGTGCTCGCCGCCGCCTACCGCCGGGTGCTGCGTATCCCCTTCGTCCTGGTCGCCCTCGGCGCCCGCCGCGCCCTGACCCTCTCCGGCTTCGCCCGCCGGCACGCGCCCACCGCCACGCGGGTCGGTGGCGCACTGCTCATCGCCCTGGGGACTCTGCTGGTCACTGGGGACTGCCGGAAGGGTCGCCTAACCGTCCGGGTCCACGGCTTCATCACTGTGCACGACGGTGGTCCCGGTCTCGACGCCCGCTTCCTCGAGCCGCCACATGAGGTGCCCGACCTGCCGCTGGAGCCGCCGCCACTCGTCGTCAGGGTGGGTGGCGCCCTCATCGACCTGGCGGTGTTGTGTGAACGCTTGCAGGTAAGCCTTCAGCCCTGCCCTGAGCATCATCAGGTCGTGTCCCGACAGCTCCACGCTGTGAATGGCGTTGGGGTTCACACCTTGACCGTAGGGGTCAAGTGGGCTGGTCCATCACACCCTCACCGCAAGGGGAGTGCGCCTCTGACAGCGGCAACGGTCGAGGGCGGCGGATCGTCGCAGCCTGTCCTGGTGGGGAGATGGGCCCCTCCGCCGGCAGTGCACCCGGCAGGCATCGAGAAGGCCGTGCCGCCCCGTAGGGATCCGCAAGCCACGGACGCCCACGGGCGGGAATGGTCCCGGCCCCAGGTCGACGGTCGTCATCGGCCGAGCGACAAGCTGCGGCAGCCAGCGGCGGGAGGAGCCGATCACACAGGTGAGCGGTCGCTGACTGACCACATCAATCGGAGCCCGCTGCGTCGGCTCACCGACGGATGCCCTGGGAGGCTGGAGCTGGAGGGTGACAGGCACCTGGTGCTGCCGGTCAGTGACCGGCAGCACCAGGCTGGATGTCAGCCGCCGAGCTCGCTGAGAAGGGCCTCCATCTCGGCGATCTCCTGCATCTGCGTCTCGCTGATCAGCTGGGCCAGCTCGAGCGCTTCAGTGTTCCGTCCATCTTCGAGCTCGGTCTGTGCCATCTCCACAGCACCCCTGTGGTGCTCGATCATGGACTGCAGCCACATCCGGTCGAATTCGGGACCCGCGGCGGGCATCTCTTTCATGTCCATGCCGCCCATGTCGTCGGAGCCGTGGTCCATGCCGCCCATGCCATTGGACTCCAGCGGCTCCCCCCATTCCTCGAGCCACCCGGTCAACAGATCGATCTCCGGGTCCTGCCCGGCCTCGATGCGGTCGGCTAAGTCGACGACCCGGGGATCAGTGGCTCGCTCGGCAGCGACCTCTGACATGGTGAGCGCCCCCTCGTGGTGCGGGATCATGCCCTGCGCGAAGGCGACGTCAGCATCGTTGAACTTTGCTTCCTCAGTCGCAGGACTCTCCGCCGCCGAGCTGCTGCCGGCGGAGGAGCCACCGGAGCTGTCCGAGCAGCCGGTCAGGATGATCGTCCCGGCGATGAGTCCGCCGGTGAGCCGGACGAGTCGTGCAGTGGTGCGGGTCATTGCAGTCTCCTGTTGGTTGCGGTGTAGGCGTGCCGTTTGATCCCTCCGACGCCTTGGTCGGCGGGGTCCAGATCGGTCGGCCTAGATCCGCAGAAGACACAGCGACGCAAGTTCCGGTGGTCGTGGAGGCCTGAACCAGCCCATCGACAGTCGTCGCCCGCGTTCGACGGCCCACCGGACCGACGAGGCACCGCGCCGAAGTCGACTCGTTGCCCGGAGAGCGACGATCCCGGCCAGAAGGATCGCGAGACACAGGGACCACGTGTGGTCAGTGAGACCATGGTCTGGTGCGTCACCCGGCGTCGGAATCCCGGCTACTGCCGCCACATGCTCGATGGGGGCGGCCACGGGCGGACCGCTGAGCAAAGAATCTGAGCTGAACGCGGTCGACGCTGCGGATGGGTGACCGATCCAGTGGTCGGCGCCCGCCGTGGCGCTGTCCCTGCCCCCCGGCTCGTTGAGGACGTACTGGGCGCCGTGCATCGACAGGACACCGGCGAACAACAACAGGATCCACAGCTTGCGCACTGGCACGATCACCCCCTTCACGAACCGATCTCAGGGTACTGGCCCACGTAGTAGCAAGCCGCCAAGACAAACCGACGGCGCCTGGGGCTGCCGGAGATGCCATCCGGAGAGTTCGCGATGTTCGGCGGGACGACCTGCCGACGGAGGAGATGATCCCAACCCTGATGCGGGTCGCCCAAGTGTTCACCGGCCGAGTCGCAGCGTCGTTCAGCAGCGATGCTTCGTGGAGTTCAAGTCGGTGCAGTACTGGGAGCACTATTGGTGTCGGAGCTCACCGAAGTTGACCTGACCGTGCCGGGGCACTCCCACGGTCGGCTACTACCAGACGTAATAGTCTCTACTCCGTGTACACGGGGGATGTACCGGTGCTCGCGGCCATGGCGCTGGTCCTGCTGGTCGGTCCCCTCATGCGACTGGTCCGCAGGCGACACCTCGGGAAGGCGCGCCGCTCCAGCCGGACGACGGGGCAGCCACCTATCCGGGTGACGGGATGAGCCCACTCCCCCGGCGCGTCTCGGTGCGTGTCCTTGCCGCGGTGGTGGTCCTGCTGATCGGCACAGCGGTTGCCGTATCGGTCGACCTGCCGAGCGTCGAAGGTATGCGCGCCTGGTTATCTGAGGGCGGCGGGGTGAGGTGGGCCATGGTGGTCCTCGGGGTCGCCGTTGCGTTGTTGACCCCGATCTCCCGGACGGCGCTGTCCGTCCTGGTCGGTGCCGTTGCCGGCTTCCCTGCGGGGCTCGCGGTGGTGATGACCGGCGGAATGCTCGGTGGTCTGGCCGGCTTCGTCCTGAGCCGCTGGCTGGGCCGCGACGCCGTAGTCCGCTTGGCCGGCGCGCGTCTGGCTCGGCTGGACCGGGCAGTGAGCCAACGAGGCTTCGTCTCGGTACTCGTTGCGCGGGCCATGCCAGTGGCCCCGTTCGTCTTCGTCAGCTACGCGGCCGGCTTGAGCGGCGTCCGGCTCGGCCCCTACCTGTTGGGGACCGCAGTCGGGCTCGTGCCGTGGTCGGTGCTGTACGTCGGCGTTGGCACCTCCGTGGCGAGCATTGATTCGTGGACGCATCTGATCCCGCCGCTGCTGACCGTCAGCGCCGTCCTGTCAGTCGTAGTGCTGGCGGGCCACTTCTGGCGGCCCACGCGGCGACCAGGTAACCAGCCGGGCACCGTCCCGGGCTCGACCGTCGCCCCGCCTCCGGGCTGACGCAGCGACGCGCATCCGGCCCGCTCCAGGCAACCCGGGGCTGCTGCCAGCGGACCGGCGAAAGATCCGGCCGCACAGAAGCGGGGGCTCATGGACGGGTATGCCCATGAGCCCCCTCCGCCCCTGAGATGCCTACCGTGACGAGATTGCCGATCGCTCAGCATCCTCCGCCGAGAGAGACCCCGCGCGCCGCCAACCAGGGGATCGGGTTGCCTCGGTTGGCGTTGAGCCCACCGGTACGCACCTCGAAGTGCAGGTGAGGGCCAGTTGACTGGCCGGTGTTGCCGACCTCGGCGATCTGCTGGCCGATCGAAACCTGTTGGCCGGCCTGGACGAAGTAGTCGTTGATGTGCCCGTAGACAGTGATCGAGCCGTCGGGATGCTGGACGTATACGGCTAGCCCGAAGCCGCTGGCCGGACCGGCCTGGAGGACCCGCCCCGCCTCGGGCGCATAGATCGGCGTGCCGATGGGCGCGGCGATGTCGACCCCGTAGTGCATGGTTCCCCAGCGAGAGCCGTAGCAGGAGGTCACGCGACCGGTGGTGGGAGCCACTGCGCGACCACTGGCAGCCGCCGCCGCTGTAGCGGCAGCCTGTGCGTCTCTCTGCGCGTTCTCCGTGTTGATCCGGTCCGCCCACGCGGCTCGTCCGTCAGCGGCGCCCTCGAGTTCGAGCAGTGCGATCTCGGCCTGCTGCAGCCGGCCCTGCAGTGCAGCTCGCTCGGAGGTGACGCTGTCGTAGGCGTCCTTGGCTTCAACCAGCCGCGCCTGCGCGGCGGCCTCGAGCTCAGCCGCTCCGGCCGCCGCCTGGTCGCGCTCTGAAAGGGCCGTCTGTGCAGCACGTCCAGCCTCGGCCTTCTCCCGCTCCAGCGCACGGAACTCGGTGAGCTCGGCCGCGCGATCGTCGGTCAGCATCTCGAGGGTGGACGCTCGCTGCAGGAACTCCGCCGGGCCGGCCGAGTCCAGCAAGGCCGCCGCAGTCTCCAGGGCATCACTTCGCATGTAGGTCTCCCGGCCCAGACGGGCGACTCCGGCCCGCGCCTGGTCCACCGCGGCTGTGGCGGTCTGGAGTTCTGCCTCCGCGGCGGACGCTGCGGCCTGTGCGGCGGCGAGTTCCTCCTGTGCCTGCCGAGAGGTGTCCGCTGCGGCCTCGGCCTCGACGGTGAAGCGCGAGAGCTCGTCCTCCGACTCGGCGACCAGCTGTTCGAGACGTCGCACCTCAGCTGCCGCTGCGTCACGGTCGGACCGTGCGGCTGCAGCCTCGTCACCCGGTGCCGCGACGGCTGGAGTCATCGAAATGCTGATTGCGACGCTAGTCAGGGCAGCCAGCGTGGAGCCCGCGATGGTCCTGCCAAGAGGGCGTCGCCGGCGGAGGGGTTCAGGTCGCTCACGTGGCGAGAGGTCGTCGCGGACAGGTTGTGCATGCAGGGTCGCCAACGCGACGAGCTCCGTTTCCTTCGCGCCGCCTACCGAGTTAGCTGACGGGTTCGGGCGGGAAGGCGCCCTACCTGGCACCGGGCAGTGCGCAGGATTCACCCCGAGGGAATGGTGGGTCCCCGGTCCGTCGTGACGGTCATCGACGACAGTTCGGCGGGATCCGGCCGAGGCCCCTCGGTCGAGGGGCGTGGGCTCGGTCGGACCGGGCGAGACGCTACTACGACAGCGAATAGTTTGTCACGGTCAGGTAACGGCGGCCGGGGTGACCAGCAAAGGCACCGTCGGCCCACGACCGAGCGGGGCGATCTGCAGGCAGCGCGAGGTTCGGCGAAACAGGAGGGCCCAGCAGGACGCCTGTCGCGAGGCCGAGGATAGGAAGGGGCTGCGGCCGGAAGGACCCATCTTCAGCAGGCTCCTGATCGTCCAAGATCGATCCGAGGAAGTGCTCTCCGCCGATCCCACCAGGGAGTGCAGAGCCTGGCCCCGCCTCAGGGTTCGGGTCAGGGCTCGCCTTCGCGGGCGCTCAGCATCTTCGTCATCGTGACGGTCTCGGCAGCCTGCGTCTTGGCGATCGTGCCCGCGAGACTGCGCACCGCCTGCTCCTCGGCGCGATCCGCAGCCGACTCCGCCATCTCCAGACCACCCTGGTGATGACGAATCAACAACTGCAGGAAGCGTCGGTCGAATGCCGTGCCCGACGAATCCCGCAGCTCCGTCAACTCCTCTTCGGTGGCCATGCCTGGCATCGGGCCGCCGGCCCCCATGGCCGCGTCGTGGCCGGCGTGCTCGTCGGTCGCCATCCAGGCCATCGACTCACCACCAGTGGGTGGGATCCCCCAGAGCGACAGCCAGCCCTGCATGCGCCCGGCCTGATTGGTCTGTGTGGCCGAGATGTCGAACGCCATCTGGCGGATCTCTGGATCCTCGGTGCGTTCGAACGCCAGGTTGGCTATCTCGACTGCCTGCAGATGATGGCGGGACATGTCTCGCGAGAAGCCGGCGTCCACGGAATCCGCGCCGGGCGCCTCGTCCCGACCCAGACCGAGTGCCACAGCCGCTCCGCCGCCGAGCAGCAGCAGCCCGACTGCGATGACCACGCCCAGAAAAGCCCGCAGCGGGCGATACCCCGACCGAGCGGTCGTCTTTCCCGTCACCATCCCTCTCCACCGGTCTGATCGCCGATTCGCTCGCCCGGCACGGCACTCGTCTGGAACTGGATGGCCTGTCGATCGCTCCCGCTGACGCGCCGGCGATTCCACCTGGCGGTGCGTGCGCGGGGCGCCGAGCTGATCACGGCGCCGACGTCCCGGAGTCGGGGTCGAGAGCGGCGCCGTCCTCCACGAGCGGGTCGGCCAGGAACTGCGGACTCTGACAGGTGGCACCCGGCTCGGGGAAGAGCTCGGCGTTGAAGGTCATGAAATCGGCGTACTGCTTGATGCGTGGATCGGCGGCAGAGTCGACCTTCAGCTGGTGGTTCCAGGACTGGACACTGATCGGCGAATCCAGGCCGACGTAGGGCGACAGCATCCGGCCGGACTCGTCAGCGACCTCGGCGAGCAGGGCGATGTCGTCCTCGGAGACCACCTCCGGGTCGTAGGTGATCCACACAGCGCCGTGCTCGAGGCTGTGCACGGCATTCTCGTGCCGGATGTCGACCTCGTACACGGTCCCAGTGCAGTCGGCCCACACCCCGTCGTGCGGCCCGGCCACCGGAGGCGTCTGGTCGTAGTCGACCTCGCTGCTCACGTGCTCCTGGCCGGCGGCGTAGTCGAACACCTCGATGCCGTCGATCTCCTCGACGGAATCGACACGCATGGCCTCGGCCTTGTCGACCTGCACCACGGCATAGCTGATGACAGCCGCGGCGAAGACGACCACGGCGATCGCCGCAGCGATCAGTCCCCACGGTCGCTGCGCGGTGACAACGCTCGCCTGCGGACGGCCGCGTCCTCCGGGACGGCCCCCGGATCGGCTTGATCCACTAGCCCGACGGTCCTTGCGAGCTTCCTGGTCCTTGCCCACGGCTCTCCTTCTACGTGCATCCGAGGCCGCGGAGGCGCCGGTGGCCAACTCAGCGAACAGCGCGCTGCCAGTCCGCGACGTGGTCGCTGCTTTCCACCAGAGGCACTCCCGCCCATGGACGCCCTAGAAACAGGAGCCCGGGAGGCCGGCCGGCGGCATGGTGTCACCGCACGGCGGAGCCGCGGGACTCGCCTACTATACTGGATAGTGGGCGCTGCTGCCGCCACTACCGGACGACGCGGTCGCGCGCCGCGACTGTCGGGAGCTTCCCGGTCCCCACCTCGTTTGATAACTGGGCGTCTGGCCGGCCGGTTGGGTGGTCGTCGCTGGTTGCACCTGGAACACACCTGGCTCAGTACGCCGGAAGATCGCAGTCGTCACTCCTCTACGGTCGCTCCGCGGCGTTAGTGCCACCGGGCCCGCGCTGCGAGATCTGCATCCCGAACACCGTTGCGGCGGAGATCAGGAGCACGACTGGTCACCGTTGTTTCGCTTCCCGGGGAGCCAGCACAGCACCGGTGGAGGGATCTTTGGCCGTCGTCCCGCGGTCCTCGTGGACGGTGGCGACGACCCGCGGCGGGGTGAACCGGTTGAGCCGGGCGGCGTTGACCACGACGCTGATGCTCGACAGTGCCATGGCAGCGGCAGCGATCATCGGTGAGAGCAGGGCGCCGGTGACCGGGTAGAGCAGGCCGGCGGCGATGGGGATCGCGGCGGTGTTGTACCCGAACGCCAGGAACAGGTTCTGCCGGATGTTGCGCATGGTGGCCTTGGACAGCGCCATCGCACTCACCAGACCTCTCAGCTCGCCCGACATGAGCGTGACGTCGGCGGCCTCGATGGCGACGTCGGTGCCGGTACCGATGGCGATACCGACGTCGGCCTGGGCCAGTGCAGGGCTGTCGTTGATACCGTCGCCGACCATCGCCACGAGCTTGCCCTCGTCCTGCAGGCTGCGGACCTCGGCGGCCTTCTGCTCCGGCAGCACCTCGGCGAGGACGCGGTCGATACCGACCTGGCGGGCGACCGCGTGAGCCGTCCGCTCGTTGTCGCCGGTGATCATCGCCACCTCGAGTCCCAGGTCCTGCAGCGCCTGGATGGCCGCGACCGAGTCCGGCTTGATCGTGTCGGCGACGGCGATGAGCCCGGCGGGCCGTCCCGCGACGGCGACGAACATCGGGGTCTTCCCGTCATCGGCCAGCCGATGGGCATGCTCCTGGAGCTCGCCGGTCCCCATGCCGGCGTCCCGCAGCAGGCGGCCGTTGCCGATCAACACCTCCTGTCCGTCCACCGTCGCCCGAACACCCTTGCCGGTGACGGAGTCGAAGGCGGTCGGTCGCACGAGGTCGAGTCCGCGCTCACGGGCTCCGGCCACGATCGCACTGGCGAGCGGGTGCTCGCTGTCCGCCTCGGCAGAGGCCACGAGACCGAGCACCTCTCGCTCGTCCTGCCCGGCGACAGCGATCACGTCGGTCAGCGCCGGTGCGCCCCGGGTGATCGTGCCCGTCTTGTCGAGCACCACCGTGTCCAGCTTGTGGGCGGTCTCCAACGCCTCGGCGCTCTTGATCAAAACCCCCGCGTGGGCGCCCTTGCCGGTAGCGACCATGATCGACAGGGGGGTGGCCAGCCCCAGAGCACACGGGCAGGCGATGATCAGCACGCTGACGGTAGCGATCACAGCGAGGGTCAGGGCCGGGCCGAACACGAACCACAACACGAACGTGGCGATGGCGATGAAGACCACCGCCGGCACGAAGTAGCTCGCGACGGCATCGACGAGCCGCTGGATCGGTGCCTTGGAGGACTGCGCCTCCTGGACCAGCTTGATGATCTGGGCGAGGGCGGTCTCCGAGCCCACCCTGGTCGCCCGCATCGTGAAGGCGCCGGTCTGGTTCACCGTGGCACCGATGACCTCGTCGCCGGCCGCCTTGCTGACCGGGACGCTCTCACCCGTGACCATCGACTCGTCGATCGTGGAGCCGCCGTCAACGATCTCGCCATCGACCGGGATCTTCTCGCCAGGTCGGACGCGCACGTCGTCGCCGACCTCGACCTCGTCGACGCCGACCTCGACCTCCTCGCCGTCACGGAGCACGCGGGCCGTAGCCGGGGTGAGCTCGACGAGGGCACGGATGGCGTCACCGGTGCCGGCCCGGGCGCGGGCCTCGACCAGCCGGCCGAGGAGGATCAGCGTGATGATGACCGAGACGACCTCGTAGTAGACCTCGCGCACGTCCTCGGGCAGGACCCCTGGCACCACAGTGACCACGAGGCTGTAGCCGAACGCGGCGATGGTCCCCAGCGTGATGAGGCTGTTCATCTCGGCACTGCGATTGAGCAGCGCCCGCCATCCGGTGGTGTGGATCGGCCAGCCGACCCAGAAGAACACCGGCAGGGTCAGCAGCAGCTGGATGTACGGATTCTCGAGGAGGTCGGGCACGTACTGGCCGCCGATGAAGTGCCCGACCATCGTCGCGTACACCACCGGCAGGCTCAGAACTGCACCGACGGTGACGCGCCGAGTCAGGTCGCGAACCTCCTCGCGGTGCGCCTCCGCCTCGGCGTTCTCGGTCGACGCGGCTCCGGGTTCCGCCCGGAGCCGGGCTGGGAAGCCGGTGGCGGCCGCGACCGCCTCCGTCAGCCCGTCCACGTCGACCAGCGTCGGGTCGTACATGATCACCGCGCGTTCCGCGCCGAAGTTCACCTGGGCGGAGTCGACGCCCCCGACAGCTCGCAGCTGCGCTTCAGCACGTGCCACGTCGGTGGGCAGGCTGCGGAGCGCGCCGGGCAGCAGGAATTCGGCCCGTTCGCACCTCGCGACGTCGTCGACCCGGGGTCCGACGCCGACGGCGCGAGCGGTCTCCCGGTTCTCCTGCGTGACGCCTCGGGCGGCCTCGACAACGTCGCCGCCGCCTTGTTCTGGTGACGCCAAGGGGGTCTCGGGCCGCTCGGCCTTGGCGCGGAGCCCGTCACCCTCGCCGCCTTCCTCGGCGATGAGGGTGCCGTGCAGCATGTTCATCCCGCAGGCCCAACCGTATTCACCGGGTTGGTCGATGGCGAGATCCATCGTCGTCGTGCCGAAGGCGGCCAGCGAGGCGCTCTTGCGCAAGTCGGGGAACACCACCCGGGCTGTGCAGTCGCTGTTCTCCTGGCGATGGAACCGCAGCTGCACCGGGGAGCCGGCCTCGACCCGGATGAGGCTCGGTGAGTATCCGCCCTTGACGGTAATGTCGACGACCTGACGCCCGTCGTGGACCTCGGCATGCGTGGCCTTGCGCGGGGCGAAGAAGTACCAGGCCAGAGCCCCCGTGAGGGCGACGCCACCGGCGACGACGATCAGCTCAGTGGTGGTCACGTTCTCCTCCTTGCCGAGCCCGCGGGACAGGTGCGGCGTCCTGCTCTCCAGTGCTCACTGCCGCGCACTTTCAGACCGGGGGAATCGATCCCGATAGCGCATGAGTCCGCCGTCACCACCGTCGGTCTCCACCACGGGGTTCGTCCTCCAGCCCGACCTTCTTGGCGCTGCCGTAGTCGTCGTTGACCAGCACGACCTGGCGGCCGGGTCGGTCGAGGACCGACGCTGCGATGGAAGCCCGGTAGCCCGACCCGCAGTAGACCCAGACCTCGCCCTGGGGAACTTCATCGAGCCGGTCGGCGAGCTGGTGCAGGGGCATGTGCCGCGAGCTCCGAACGAACCCGGCGGCGCGCTCGTCGTCGCGGCGAGCATCGAGGATCTGCACCGGTCCGCGTTCGAGCTCGGTGGCCAGGCCGGCGAAGTCGCTCACCCGGTACGAACGCAGCGCCCCGTCATCGGCCAGGCTTTCGATGTCATCGATAGCGGCGCCGGCCAGCTCGTCGATGCCGATCCGTATCAGCTCTCGGCGAGCGTCGGCAATCTGGTGCTCGCTCTCCCCGATCAGGGTGAGCGGGGCGTCCCAGCGGTAGAGCCAGCCGAGGTAGGTGACGAGGTTGGTACCGAGCTCGAAGTTCAGCGACTCAGGCAGGTGATGGGCCGCGAAGGCCACTCGGTGACGCAGGTCCACGACCCACTCCCCGGCCTGGATCCGCCGGCGCAGCTCAGCGCCGTCGACCCGCTGTGGGAGGGAGAGGTCCACCGCCGGCGGGCCACTGCGGTTGATCGGGCTCATCCGCGCGTAGTAGGCCGGATAGACGTCGAGTCCGGCCAGCAGGGCGTCGACGTACTCCTGCTCCGCCAGCGTCAGGGCCGGGTTCGCCCCGACCTGCTCCCCCACCGTCGAGGCGGTGCCGCTGGTCGGAGTCGCGGAGCAGAAGCTGCCGAAGCCGTGGGTGGGGAAGACCTCCGCCTCGGCCGGCAGCTCGCGGACGAGCCGCTGCACCGAGTGGTACTGGGCGTGGGTTAGGCCGGTGGTGTCCTCCGGACTGACCAGGTCGGTGCGCCCAGTTGCCCCGAAGAGCATCGATCCACCGGTGAACACGCCGACGGCCTGCCCGTCGGCCTCGTGGAGGGCGTAGCTGACGTGGTGGTGGGTGTGGCCGGGGGTGTGCAGGACCCGGAGTCGCATCGCCCCGGCCTCCAGCACGTCACCGTCTTCGACGCTGAGGTGGTCGAACTCCGCCCCGCTGTCGGCCGGCAGGACGTAGACGGCGCCCGTCCGAGCGGCGAGCTCGAGTCCGCCGGTCAGATAGTCGTTGTGGATGTGCGTCTCCAGCACGTGGGTCACCTGCAGCCTCTGTGCGTTGACCAGGGCCAGCACCCGGTCGATGTCGCGCTGCGGGTCCACCACCACCGCAACCTCGCCGTCTGTCGCCAGGTAGCTGCGGTCGCCCAGGCTCGATGTCTCGATGGTGTCTACGACGGTCATCGCGGTCCTTCCGTGCGGAGGCGATCAGAGCGGATGGCACTGCCCCGCACATGCCGCTGGGCGGTGCCCGCGGCACGACCGACCACGGTCTCATCCGCCCGGCGGCTGGAGGATTCCCTCTCAGGCCCGTGAGGACGACTGGCTCTGCTCCGAGACTTCCCCGACGACGTTCCCGGCCTGCTGCTGGTCCGTACGGGCGAGATCGGCTTGGGCAACCATGCCGACGCAGCAGCCGCCGGCATCGACCACCGGCACCCGCCGGATCTTGCTGTCACTCATGATCCGCGCGACCTCATCGACGTCGTCGTCGGGACCGCAGCAGCTGGCCTGGGATGTCATCACCTCGGCGACCGGCGTTTCTGGGTCCTTGCCCTGGGCCACGCACCGACAGGTGATGTCCCGATCGGTCACCACGCCGACGACGTGGCGGGCGTCGTCCACGACGGGCAGGCAGCCGCAATCGTTGTCGGCCATCAGCTCGGCGGCTTCCCGGACCGTCGTCTCCGGCGAACAGCAGGTTGGGTCAGCGGTCATGACGTCGGATACGCGCACTGGGCACTCCCTTGAACAGATCGTGGCAGCCGGACCCTCGACTACTACCCGGACTCGTACTCGGTACTCGCGTCCGTCGGGTTCCTCTGTCGACACTGCCGGTCCGGCCGACGACACTGCCGGTCCGGCCGACGACACTGCCGGTCCGGCCGACCGTCCACGTCTCTGCACCGGGTGAAGGCCGGTCCCCGCTTCTGGCCTCACACCGGGATGCCACCCTGAGTCAGCGCGTCTGGCTTGGTGACCGTGTGCTCCTGCCCTCACCTGACGGGTGGGCTGGCCTCACGAGCCGCTGCTTACTATGTCGCCTAGGGGTCAGCATCCCGTCGCGGCCGCCTGTACTTCCCGGGAGGTCCTGTGCGCGTGGTCCGCGGTGGCACGGCAGCGAGCGTTGCGGTTCTCTTCGGCAGCCTGGTGCTGGCCGGTTGCGGTGCGGACGCCGGGGACCCGGGGGATGCGGATGCAGCGAACGGGGTATCCATCATCGCCGACGACGACGGCTTTCACGGCACACTCATGGATCCCCCGCGGCCTCGTCCCAGCCTCGAGCTGCGCACAACGAGTGGTGAGCCGTTCGACATCGGCGACCGGCCGGAGGACGAGATCACCATGTTGTTCTTCGGCTACACCCACTGCCCGGACGTCTGCCCCACGACGATGGCCGACCTGTCGCTCGCGCACGACATGCTCACGCCAGAGGTACAGGACCGGGTGCAGGTCGTGTTCGTGACCGAGGACCCCGCCCGGGACACGCCCGAGAAGCTGCGCGAGTGGCTCGACCGCTTCGACCCGGAGTTCACCGGGCTCATCGGGGGAAACGAAGCCACCGCGGCTGCGCTCACCGAGTTGTACCTCCCCGAGACCGCGCAGGTCCCCGCCGTCTCCGACGCCCCGGCGCATCCCCACGACGGGGACGATGCCCACCAGGAGTACGGGATCGACCACGCTGGTGCCGTCTATGTCTGGGGTCCGGGCGACCGCTCGATCGTCTACACCGGCGGCACGACACCCGAGCAGTACGCCGAGGACCTCACCGAGCTCGCCGCTGCCGGGTGAGGGCGGGATCCAACCGGGACCAGGGTGAGCGCGGCCGAGGTCCTCTTCACCGGGATTTCTTCTGCCTTCGGGTGCACTTTCGGGCCTCGATTCCCCGCTCGCCAGGCACGGGGAGGAGCCGGTGAGGCAACCATCCCCGCCCGTGACGTCGGACCGGGCACCCACGGGCGCCCAGGTCCCACCGGAGGGCAAGAGGGTCACCCGGCTGGCAGGCATGGCCCTCGCCGTTGCTGCCGGCGCCGCCTGGGCACTGGCCGCGCCGCCCCGTGGGTGGTGGCCACTGCTGTCGGTGGGCGCTGCAGCGCTGACCGTCGCGTTGTACAACCGGCCGCTGAGGGACCGGCTCCTCCTCGGCGCGACGACAGGATTGGTCCTCTACGGGGCCACGCTCCCGTGGCTGCTCGAGTTCCACGTCGCCGGGTATCTCGGAGTGGCGGCCCTCGAAGCCGGACTGCTCGCCGGGGCCGCCGCACTGGTTCCCTCTGCCGCGCACGGCCGTTGGTCCGGTGGATGGTGGGCGCTCCCGGCTGCCCTCGTGCTGCTCGAAGCCGTTCAGGCCCGGTTCCCGCTGGGCGGCTTTCCGCTCGTCGCCTTGTCCCTCAGTCAGCCCGACGGGCCCTTTCTCGGCGCCGCCGCGCTCGGTGGCTCGCTCCTGGTCACCGGCGCGGCGGCAGCTACGGGAGTCGCGCTTGCGGCGCTGTTCGTCCTGCCGGATCGACGTCGCCGGGCCGTTGCTGCCGGCGGGGCTCTGGCCGTCAGCGTCCTCCCGGTCGCCGTCGGGTCGAACCTCACGACTCGTGACGCGGGGACGTTGGATGCGGTCGTCGTGCAGGGCGGCGGTCCGCTCGGGGAGCGGGCGGTTGACTCCGACGCGTACGCAGTCACCCAGCGCCATCTCGACCTGGCCCGGGACGTCAGCGGCTCCCCCGATCTCGTACTGCTCCCGGAGAACGTCGTCCACGTCGACGGGCCGATCGGTGCGACATTGACAGGGGCTGCCCTGGCCGAGCTGGCCCGGGAGCTGGGCGCACCTGTCGTCGTCGGCATCGTCGAGACCGAGGGCGACGGATTCCGCAACGCTGCGGTCCTCTGGGGACCGGACGGCGATCGGCTGGCCCGGTACGAGAAGGAGCACCGGGTGCCGTTCGGGGAGTACATTCCCGCCCGAGGCCTCCTGGAGAAGGTCACCGATGCCACGGCGCTGGTCCCGCGGGACGCGATCGTCGGCGAAGGAGAAGCACTCCTCGAGTCACCCGCCGGGCCGCTCGGGGTGGTCATCTCCTACGAGGTCTTCTTCGCCGACCGGGTGCAGGAGGCCGTGGCTGCGGGCGGACAGGTGGTCCTGGTTCCCACCAACGCCGCATCCTTCGTCACCGAGGAGGTGCCGGCAGCCGAGCTCGCCGCAGCTCGACTACGGGCCCGAGAGTTCGGCCGCACCGTCCTGCAGGCTGCGCCCACCGGCTACTCCGCCGTCATCCTGCCCAGCGGACAGGTGATCGCCAGGAGCGACCTGGGGACAGCAGCGCTCCTCAGGGAGAGGATTCCGCTGCGCGTCGGGTTGACGCCGTACGCCCGCTCCGGGGATCTGCCGGTCATCGCCCTGGCAACCCTCATCCTGGTGGGGACGGCGTTCCGACGCCGACCGCGGCAGTCCGCTGCGGACGCCGGGCACCCGTAGCTCGCACCGGGGAACGCCGATCAGGCGCCTCCCGGATCAGCCGGGAGGACGCCCGATCGGCTTCCTCGGCGCCGCCCCGTTCGCCAGGCCGCCGACAGGACCTCAGCGGGAGGAGATGCTGGGATCCGGAACCGGCCCGTCGGTCACGGGCGCCCCCTCCGGCGAGCGGTCCGCCACGGCTCCCCCGTCGACACGGTCCGACGCCAGAGCCTTGAACCGGCGCAGCCGCAGGCTGTTGGAGACGACGAACACCGAACTGAAGGCCATCGCCGCCCCGGCGATGAGCGGGTTCAGCAGCCCGGCGGCCGCCAGTGGAAGTGCGGCGACGTTGTAGGCGAAGGCCCAGAACAGGTTGCCCTTGATGGTGGACAGCGTCTTCCGTGCGAGCCGGATGGCGTCCGCTGCAGCTCGGAGATCGCCGCGGACGAGCGTCAGGTCGCTGGCCTCGATGGCGACGTCCGTGCCGGTCCCCATGGCCAGACCGAGGTCCGCCTGAGCAAGGGCGGCGGCGTCGTTCACCCCGTCACCGACCATCGCCACGACCTTGCCCTGGTCCTGGAGTCGCTTGACGACATCGACCTTGTCCTGCGGGAGGACCTCGGCGAACACCTCGTCGATGCCGACCTGCTGGGCGACCGAGCGGGCAACGGTCTCGTTGTCCCCCGTGAGCAGGATGGGCGTGAGTCCGAGGTCGCGAAACTGCCGGATGGCCTGGGCCGAGGTCGGCTTGATGGCGTCGGCCACGACGAGGACGCCGCGGGCAGCGCCGTCCCAGCCGACCACGACGGCGGTCCTGCCCTCCTCCTCGGCTGCAGCCTTGGCCTGCTGGAGGTCGGCGGGTATCTGCTGCGCCCAGTCGGCGAACAGCCGGACGCGTCCTACCAGGACCGCGTGGCCGTCCACGACTCCCTGAACGCCGAGCCCCTCGATGTTCGTGAAGCCCTCCACGCTCGGGAGCTGCCCCGTCCGCTGCGCGGCACCGGCGGCGATGGCCTGAGCGATCGGGTGTTCCGAGGCGTTCTCCAGCGCGCCGGCGAGCCGCAGCACCTCGTTGACGTCTTCTCCCGAAGCGACGGCGACGTCGAGCAGGGTCATCCGCCCGGTGGTGACCGTGCCGGTCTTGTCGAGGACGACGGTGTCCACGCGGCGGGTGGACTCGAGCACCTCCGGACCCTTGATGAGGATGCCCAGTTGAGCCCCACGGCCGGTACCGACCATCAGCGCTGTAGGAGTGGCGAGACCCAGGGCGCAGGGGCAGGCGATGATCAACACGGCGACGGCCGCGGTGAAGGCCATGCCGACGCCCCCGCCGATGGCGAGCCAGAAGACCAGGGTCGCCACTGCCAGTGCGATGACGATCGGGACGAAGATCCCGGAGATGCGGTCGGCCAGGCGCTGGACCTCGGCCTTGCCGTTCTGGGCCTCCTCGACCAGTCGTGCCATCTGCGCCAGCTGGGTGTCCCCACCGACCCGGGTCGCGCGCACGACGAGACGACCACCGGCGTTGACCGTGGCGCCGACGACCGCATCCTCGAGCCCGACCTCCACGGGTACCGACTCACCGGTGACCATGGACGCGTCCACCGCGGACGCTCCCTCGGTAATCACGCCGTCGGTGGCGATCTTCTCCCCCGGCCGGACAACGAACAGGTCACCGACCGCGAGCTGGTCGACGGGGATCCGGTGTTCCTGCCCGTCTCGCAGGACGGACACCTCCTTGGCGCCGAGCTCGAGGAGTGCGCGCAGCGCCGCACCCGAACGCCGCTTGGCGCGCGCCTCGAAGTAGCGCCCTGCGAGCAACGCGGTGGCGATACCCGAGGCGGCCTCCAGATAGATGTTGGCGCTGCCGTCGGTGTGCGCGACGGAGAACTCGAACTCGTGGGTCAGGCCCGGGACGCCGGCGGTCCCGAAAAAAAGCGCATAGACCGACCAGCCGAGAGCGGCCAGCGTGCCCATCGAGATCAGGGTGTCCATGGTGGCCGCGCGGTGGCGCAGGTTGGCCCAGGCCGCCTCGTGGAACCGCCAGCCACCCCACACGACCACCGGAGCGGCCAGGGTCAGGGACAACCACTGCCAGTACGTGAACTGCAGGGCCGGGATCATCGCCATGGCGATCACCGGGACCGTCAGCGCGGTCGAGACCAGCAGCCGGTGGTGCAGCTCGCGCACGTCGTCGTCGGCCGCCGGCCCGGGCTCGATGTCGTCCGCCGCCGACCGTGGTGGCTCCGGCAGCCGGGCCGTGTAGCCGACCTTCTGCACCGCCGCCAGGAGGTCCTCGGGAGTCACACCCGGGGCATAGCTGACCTTCGCCTTCTCGGTCGCATAGTTGACCGTGGCCGTGACGCCGTCCAGCTTGTTCAGCCGCTTCTCGATCCGTGCGGCGCAGGACGCGCAGGTCATGCCGCTGATCGCCAGTTCGACCTGTTCTTCCCCAGTAGGCGTGGTGCCATCACGGGTTGCGGAGCTCATCGATCCTCCTGGTAGCGGGGTTGCCGGGCAGGTGGCTGGTGGCAGCACCGCCGGCCTGCCGGTCATGGGAGGACGCCCGGCGGCCAACCTGGCGCACAGCTCCCGCCCTCGTCCTCACGACGGCGGCGCCAGGCAGCTGAGCGGTCAGCGGTCAGCGGTCAGCCAGTGCGTACCCCGCCTCTTCCACAGCCGCGCGTACGGCGAACTCATCAACTGCGGTGTCGCTGGTGACGCTGAGCCCCCCGGTGGCCAGATCCACCTGCACGGCGGTGACGCCGGGCAGCTCGTTCACCTCCTCGGTCACAGCAGAGACGCAGTGCCCACAGGTCATGCCGACCACGGTGTAGGTCGAAGTACTCATCGGACGAATGTCCTCTCGATCGTTGATGGCAGGTCTATGGGGCGCGCCGTCCCTCTGGCGAGGTCTGCCACTGGCTCACGACCGCACCAGCCGGGCAATGGCTTCCGATGCCTCCCGAAGCTGGTCCTCGGCCGCTCGGCCACCGCGGTCGGCGGCCTGCAGAACGCAGTGGCGTAGATGCTCGTCCAGCAGACCGAGCGCCACGGCTTGCAGGGCCCGGGTCATGGAGGAGACCTGGGTGAGGATGTCGATGCCGTACTCCTCGTCATCGACCATCCGCTGAAGCCCGCGAGCCTGACCCTCGATCCGCCGTAGCCGCTTCAGGTGATCGTCCTTGCGGCGGATGTACCCCTCGGACATCTGCCCCTCCAGCGGTTCCACGGCGCCTCCGCCTCTCAGTCGCTCAGTCCGGCCCAACGCAGATACCCCCCGCCGTACTCGCGGAGGGACGCGACCCGCTGTCAGCACAGTGCGGTCGAGGTAGGAGTGGTGACCGGCGAGATCCGTCCTTCCTTCCGTACACGGACCGCCCTTTCAGCGAAACCGGCGCCCGTGACGGATAGCTCGGGGCGGTGACGGGCACCATCGACTCAGCCGGGAGCGGCCCCGCCCGGAAGCCCCCGCGAGACAAGCTTACTATGTTATTTAGTACCAGCCTGCCGAGAATCACCAGGAGGTCATCGCAGTGGGTGGAGATATGGGCATGATGGGGATGTGGGGCATGGGCCTGGGCATGCTCCTGTGGACGGTCCTGCTGATTGCGTTGGTCGCGATAGCCGTGGTCCTCGTGGTGAAGGCAGTCCGCCGCCCTGAACCGGCACACCGAGGGGGCAACGGTGGGCGCGAGGACCGGTCCGCCGAGGACGAAGTCCGGATGCGGTATGCCCGCGGCGAGCTGGACAGCGAAGAGTTCCGCCAGCGACTGCAGGATTTGCGCGACACCTGATTCCCCCGAGCTCGGACCGGGAACCCTGACGCCAGCCGCAGAGGCCCTTCCTCAGGCTGAGGACAGCAGAGTGTCCATCAGCTCTTGCAGTTCCTCCGGCGTCAACTGACCGACTCGACGGTCAACCACACGCCCCTCTGCATCAACCGCGAGCGTCACGGGCAGGCCCCGCACCCCGAGCTCGCGCAGAAGCTCGGCGTCCGAGTCGACCGCGTGCGGATAGCCGATTCCGAGATCGCTCAGGAATGCCGCGGCTGCTTCCGGGTCGTCCTGGGTGTCGATGCCGAGGAAACGCACGTCGTGCCCGTGACGCGTGTAGGCCTCTTGCAGCAACGGCATCTCCTCTCGGCAGGGCAGGCACCACGTCGCCCAGAGGTTCACCAGGGTGGGTCGACCGGTCAGGCGGTCCAACGAGACGTCCGGACCGGGGCCGAGGCACGGAAACGTGAGCGATGGCAGAGCTTCGGCGTCTGGAGCCGCAGGCTGTTCGGGAAGCTCCTCGCAGGGTGGCGCGGTCTCCACGGGCAGCCTCCCTGAGCCCGGAGCCGCTACGGAGTCGCCGGCCGAGGTTGCATCGGGAGTGCAGCCGGCGAGCAGGCCGAGCGCCAGCAGTACGCCGAGCCCTCGCGGCTTCATTACTCCCCCCGGTACAGGTCCGTGAAGGTCGCTCCACCATCGGTCGAGATGAGAATGACACCGTCAACGGCGACGTAGACGTCCTCACCGTTCACGCCCAGCGCCTCCGGCGCGGCACCGACATCTCCCCGCTCCATCCATGTCTGTCCGCCGTCCGTGCTGGCATACACCATGCCCTCCGGCGAGATGCCCACCGCCTCACCGGCGCTCAAGGAGAAGTCGACGAGCAACAAGACAGGGCTCTCCGGAACCACCTCGAAGGTCTCACCGGAGTCCTCGCTGAGGGCCAGACCCTCTTCCGTGGTCACCAGTACTCGCGAGGAGACATACGGATCCACGGCGAGGTCGGCGATGTTCATCTCGCCCCGATCGGTCCACTCGGTTCCGTTCTCGCTCACCAGCAACCTGCCGCCGCTGTGGCCGTAGATCTGCCCCCGGGTGGCATCGAGGGCATGGAAGTCCGCTTCACCGGCCAGCGACAACGTCGTCCAGGTCTGTCCGCCGTCGGTGCTCTCGATCAGGCCCAGGCTGCTCGGACCGGATTGTCCTTCCCCCGGGTGACCGCTGGCGAGGTAGTGCTCCGGGCCGACGACGGTGAAGCCCATGAAGTCCTGAATGCGGTCGGCGACCCGGTTCAGCTCCCCGTCCGGCGACACCTTCATCAGACCGTAGTGAGTGCCGGCGTACAAAGCGCCGTCCGCCGGGTCCACCCCCAGTCCGTGCACGTGCTCGAGGGTGAGGTCATCACCGTCCGGACCGGCCGCGGCGTCGCCAGTGTCACCCGTGCAGCCGGCGGCGAGGAGCACACCGGCGATGGCCACGGCAACGGTTGCGTGGCGCCGGCCACGACCCCCGCGACCCGCCACCGTGTTGCAGGGCCGGCCATCCCGGCAAGGGAGCAGGGCGATCGGCGACATTCGGACTCCCATCGATCGAGCACAAAGCGGCAGTCGCGCAGTCATGTGATGGTGCTGGCCGCTCAGGCCCACCACGCCTCGCCGGGCAGCAGGCACAGCCCGCTCGACGCAGCGGACAGCAGGGGCCATAGCGCAACGGCCAGGGGCGCAGCGACGACCAAGGCGGCGGTGACAACGGCGAGGAACCCATGGATCGGCGCAAGGGGCTGAACAGGCCTGAGCAGCCGGTTCACCCGGACCGCCCCCGCGGCCTGCGCCGCCGCCATGACGACGGCCGGAGCCTTCATGCCCGCCAGGCTGACCAACGCAGACGCAACCTCGACCCGGTCGACCTCGCGTGCGGCGGCATCGTCGGCCAAGAGTTCGACGAGCCGTTCGGTTTCCGCCCTGGCATGGGCGAACACCGGAAGGCGCGGGAACGCGCGACCGAGGATGCGGGCCGCGGTCACAGGGAGGTGGTGGCGGCCACGCAGGTGCGCCCGTTCGTGTGCCAGGACCCCGGCCAGCTCCTCATCGGACAGCCCCTCAAGGGCAGCGCTGGTCAGCACGATCGTGCGGTGCCGACCGGGGATGCAAAAGGCGGCCGCCTGAGAAGAGTCCACAACGTGGGCACCCAGCAAGGGACTGGGATGGGCACCCAACAGCACCGACGACCGCAACCGCCGTCGCTCCAGACGGTCACGCCGGACCTGCCTCACCGTCACAAAGGCGAGACGCGAGGGCACCACAACGGCCAGTAGCCCGCCGAGCACGATCCCGGGCACCTGACCGGGCGAACTGTAGACATTCGCGATCGTCGTGGCGCAGGCGTCGAGGAACGCAGCGAGTCCCCCGCTGATCGCGGTGGCCGGCACGAGCAGTGTCAAGCCGGCGAGGACCGTCGCCAGCACGACCCCGACCGAGGTCGCTTGCCAAGCGCAGACCGCGAGCCGGGGTGCGCGATCAGCCCAGGCTGCGCTGACCATCCTGGGCGCCAGGACGGCCAGGACGATCGCGAAGGCGAGCAGGCCTGCGCTGACCATCAGGGCGCGTCAGCGCGACGGGCAGCTTCCACGGCCGCGCGGAGCTTCGCCACCCCGTCCTGGTCCAGATCGGCGACGAAGTGCATCAGCACCTCGTCCCGGTCGCTCGCTTCCTCGAGGACTTCCTGGAGAAGCGCCGCCGAGTGCTCACTCCACGTGCGGGTGGGGGTGTAGCGCCAGGCACGCCCCTCCATCTGCCGCTGAAGCTGACCCTTGCGGTGCAGGTTGTCCATGACGGTCATGACGGTGGTGTACGCGAGGGAGCGCGAGCCGTTCAGCTCACCGAGCACCTCGCGGACGGTCGCCGGCGCGCCTCGCCGCCACAGGCACTGCATGACCACAGCTTCCAGGTCACCGAACGGTCGCACCGGCATCTCCCCATCGATCGATCGCTGAGACCGCTTCACACACGTCGGCACACCCAACGCAGGGCAGACCAGCGCTCACACTGTACTAGCACGGTTAGTCGTCATGCTGTTCCATCATCGGGGGAAGAGACGGCGAGGCCGCACTACGGTGAGGACTGAGCGCGCCGCCAGCCCAGCGCCACCCGGCACATCGTCCGACTCGCTATCCGGGGCGCCTCGGCGCGACCCCCGCCCGCTACCGCAGCAAGGAGCCGCGGACCGTCTGGCTCACTTCTCGATCGGGACGCCGACGAGCGAGCCGTACTCCACCCAGCTGCCGTCGTAGTTCTTGACGTCGGACCGGCCGAGCAGCTCGCGCAGCACGAACCAGGTGTGGCTGGAGCGCTCGCCGATCCGGCAGTAGGCGATGGTCGGCTTGCTCTCGTCGTAGCCCTGCTCGGCGTAGAGCTTCTCGAGCTCGGCGTCGCTCTTGAAGGTGCCGTCCTCGTTGGCGGCCTTGCTCCACGGGATGTTGATCGCGGTGGGCACGTGACCGGCCCGCTGCGACTGCTCCTGGGGCAGGTGGGCGGGCGCGAGGATCTTGCCGGAGAAC
>NZ_SSXB01000045.1:38871-53319 GCF_021698995.1 Blastococcus sp. KM273129
GGCGCAGCGGGTCCTGCAGGTCCTTCTTCCAGTCCAGCTTGACGGCGCCCTCGATGTGGCCGCCGTCGTAGGCGGTGGTGTCCTCGTCGACCTCGACGAAGACGATGCCGGGCTGGCCGAGGTGCTCCTGGACCCAGTCGACGGTGACGAGCACATCGGTACGGCTCACGGGGGATCTCCTTCTGGTCGGATGTTCAGGCTTTCAGACGGCGCACACGGACATCCACAACCGGCGCCCGCGGACGTGACCCTGCGCTCTCCGCTGCGGGCGCCGGTTCGAGAACTAGGCTATTACGATCGACCCTAGTAGTGCTTGCCGGCCATCCCCGTCGCGGCAGCTACTACTTAGCTCCGTACTATCCACGCGCGTACTGCTGTTGACGTTGAGCACTCCTCTCCCCCGGCGCCGAAGAAGGTGGAAGCTGCCCGTGTCCCCCGCTTCCCGGCTGCCGTACGACGCCTGCCCTGCTGGGCGGCAGGCTCAGCCGGATGCGGTGATCCAGCTGCACGGCATCGCGGTCGCGGTCGAGCGCACACCAGTCCTCCGGGACCTGACGCTCACCGTGGGAGCGGGCGAGGCAGTGGGGGTGATCGGGGCGAACGGGTCGGGCAAGAGCACGCTGTTGCGCCTGCTGGCCACCCTGCTTTCCCCTGCCGCCGGCACCGGTCGGGTACTCGGTTCGGCGCTGGGCAGCCGCGAGTGCGAGAAGATCCGTCCTCAGATCGCCCTGATCGGGCACTCCCCCGCGCTCTATTCCCGGCTCACGCTGGCCGAGAACCTGCGCTTCTTCTGTCGTCTGACCGGCGTCGACGTGTCGGCCGTCAGCTCGGCCCTGGACGCAGTCGGACTGGGTCGGGCCGCGGACCGGCCCGCGGACCGCTGCTCCCAGGGAATGCAACGTCGCGCGGAGCTGGCGCGGGTCATCCTCAGCGCGCCGGCCCTGCTGCTGCTGGACGAACCGCACGCCGGGCTGGACAGCGGGTCCGCCGGCCTCGTCGACGTCATCATCGACGAGGTACGCGAGCGCGAGGGCGCTGCCGTCGTCGTCTCCCACGATCGCGCCCGGCTGGACGCGGCCGTCGACCGGGTGCTGGATCTCCGGGAGGGGAGCCTCCGCGAAGTCCTTCCCGCGGCCACGATGGTCCCCGGGCAGGGATTCCGGTGACCCCGCCCGGCCCGGCGCGACAGGCTCTGGAACTGGCCCGGAAGGACCTGCTCCTCGAGGGGCGGGCCGGGGAGACTCTGCTAGTCACCGCCCCGTTCGGCGGCGTGGCGCTACTCCTCTTCCCGCTCGCCATCGGCACCGACGTCCCCCTGCTGCGCTCGGTCGGCTACGGCATCTACTGGGTCGTCGTGCTGCTCTTCGGCGTGCTGGTCAGCCTGCGGCAGAGCGCCGCGGACACGCCCGCCCAGGTGGCGCTGCTGCGGCTCACCGGAGTCCATCCCGTCGTCCGGCTCACCGGGCGGGCGGCAGCCAACGCCCTGCTGCTGCTGGCATTCGAGCTGACGTTGCTCCCGGTGGCAGTGATGATCTACGACCCGCCCCTGGACAGCTGGCCGTGGCTGCTCGCGGTCCTGCCGCTGGTCGCCGCGGGGCTGGCCGTGCTCGGGACCTTGGCCGGCGCCCTCGCGCAGGGCCTGGCAGGCCGCACGACCCTCGGCCCCCTCCTGGTGGTTCCGCTGGCGCTTCCCTTGCTCCTGTCGGCCACCCAGGTGGCCGAGGCGGTGCGCTACGGCCGGGAACCGTGGAGCTGGGTGGCCCTGCTGCTGCTCGTCGACGTCGTCGCCGCACTCGCGGTCGCCCTCTTCGCCCGATCCCTCGAGGAGTTCTCGTGACGTCCGTCTCCCGCCGGCTGACCGCCGTCACCGTCGTCGTCATGGCCGGGGCCCTGGCCGCAGCGCTGACCGCTCCCCCGGACCGGCTGCAGGGCAACCTGCAGCGGCTGATGTACGTCCACGTGCCGGCAGCGTGGCTCGCCTACCTCAGCTTCGCCATCACGTTGGGCGCCAGCGCGGGCTGGCTGTGGAAGCGCCGAGCGTCCCTGGACCGGCTCGCCTCGGCCAGTGCGGAGGTCGGGGTGTTCTTCACCGGACTGACCATCGCGCTCGGCTCGATCTGGGGGAAACCGGTCTGGGGAGTCTGGTGGACCTGGGATCCGCGCCTGGTGACGACCGCCATGATGTTCTTCGTCTACCTGGGCTACCTGGCGCTGCGCCGGGCGACCCTGGACGCCACCGTCCGAGCCCGGCGGAGCGCCGTGTTCGGGGTCCTGGCCTTCGCCCAGATCCCCGTCGTCCACATGTCCGTGGTGTGGTGGCGGGCGGTGCACCAGCCGCCGACGGTGCTCAAGCCGGCGGCCCCCACGATCGACGAGTGGATGCTCGCCGCCCTGCTGCTGAACGTCCTCGCCTTCACGCTCGTCTACGTCCTACTCCTGCGCACTCGCGTCCGACTGGCCGTCGCCGAGGAGACCTACGACGCCGCCCACGACCGTGCCGCCGGCGAGCTCGCCGGGCAGGCGATCACCACCCCGGACTACCGGAAGGAGTTCCCGAACCATGTCTGAGTGGGCATGGGTGGCGCTGGGGTTCGGCGTCACCTACGGGGCCATGAGCGGATACGCCGTCTGGTTGCAGCACCGGCTGAGTGGCGTCAACCGGCGCATCGAGAAGATCCGATGAGGCGATACCGGCTGCTGGCCGTGTCGGTGCTGGGCGTCGCGGGGATCCTGCTCGGGGTGCTCTTCGTCGGCAACATCAACGGGAACCTCGTGTACTTCCTGACGCCGCACGAGGCACTCGCGCAGAAGGCCGACTTCGAGGACGGCAGGCGCTTCCAGATCGGCGGTCTGGTGCAGGACGGCAGCGTGGTAACGACGGACGAGGGGCTGCGCTTCGTCGTCGTCTCCGGCCCCGCGGAAGTTCCGGTGGCCTACCGAGGGTCCCCCGCGCAGCTGTTCCGCCCCGGCATCGGAGTGGTGATGGAGGGAGCCTGGGACGGCGACACCTTCCGCTCCGACACCATGATCATCAAGCACGACGAGAACTACCAGCCTCCCGATAGCGCCGAGGGCGAACCCGGCGATGGGGCGCCGTGACGGTCCGGATGGTGCCCCGAGCGTCCGCCACCCGTAAGCGCTTGCTCGGACGGGCCGGTCGGGTTTCGGTCGCCGCGGCGCTGCTCACCACGGCCTGCACCGGCCCCGGTGAACCGGGGAGCGGCGTCATACCCCAGGCTCAGGAAGGCGACCTTCCCTCGACGACCCCCTGCCCCCACCCCCTGGAGGCAGGCGGCGGCGCGGGGACCCAACTCCCCGACATCACCCTGACCTGCCTGGGCCAGCCGACCGAACTGGCGTTGCGGGAACTGCCCGCGGTTCCGGTCGTCCTCACCTTCTGGGCGTCGTGGTGCGGGATCTGCCGCGAGGAGATGCCGGAGTTGCAGCGCCTCGCCGACGAGGTCGGGGACCAGGTGCTCTTCCTCGGCGTCAACGCCAAGGACGGGGAGCGGCCGGCGCGGTTCCTGCTGGACGATCTCGGCATCACCCACGCCAACCTGTACGACCCGTCGGGCCGGTCGCTCGATCTGCTGCCCAGCCCCGGGGTTCCCACCACCCTGGTCCTCGCGCCCGACGGAGAGATCGTCGACAAGGTCATCGGCGCGACGGACCAGGAACGGCTGCGCACGCTACTCACGGAGCGGCTAGGGGTCCAGCTCGCCGACGGCCCCTCCGCGGCCACCGACTGAGCAGCGCCGTCCGTGGACCTCCTGCCTCTGGCTTTCCTGTCGCTGATCGCGGGCGTGGTGTCGTTCACCTCGCCGTGCGCGCTGCCACTTCTGCCCGGCTACGTCTCCTACGTGTCCAGCCTGGCCCCTCCGGCCGGCGTCCCGGCGGCCGCCACCGGTGGGGCTCCCCCTGCGCCCGTCCGTGACCGGGTGCTGGCCGGGTCCCTGCTGTTCGTGCTCGGCTTCACCATCGTGTTCACCGCCCTGGGTGCAACCGCCTCCGGCCTGGCGCTGCTCCTGGCCCAGCACCGGGCAACCATCAACGTCGTCGGAGGCGCGTTCATCATCGCGATGGGGCTGGCCACGGCGGGTGTCCTGCGGCTGCCGCTGCTGCACCGCCAGGTACGCATGGACCTCAGCCGGATCGGGCGCGGCCCGGGCAGCGCACTCGCGCTCGGCGCGGCCTTCGCCTTCGGTTGGACGCCGTGCGTCGGCCCCGTGCTGGCCGCGATCCTCACCACCGCCGCAGGGTCGGGGACGGTCGCCAGGGGCGCTCTGCTGCTGCTCGTCTATTCCATCGGTCTGGGCATCCCCTTCCTGCTCGTCGCCCTCGGGGTCCGGCGCGGCCGGCTGCGCCTGGACTGGCTCCGGCGCAACTCCCGGAAGATCGAGGTATTCGGCGGAGTGCTCCTCGTCGCCATGGGCATCGGCATCGCCACGGGCAGCTGGACGCGGCTGATGAGCGGACTGCTGGCCTTCTACGCCCGGTTCGGCTGGCCGCCGATCTGAACCCGACCGGCTGCAGGTGATCACCCCACCGCGAGCTGACCCTGCACAGGACCGCCTCCCGCAGACACGTGGGAGGCCCGCCTGCCCAGCCGGTCCCGAGCTGCGCTACTCCCGGTCCACGTAGGGCTCCCCCGGCGCGGGCTGCACCGAGCCGGAGGTCCGGGACTGCGGGTCCCGCCCGGCCAGCACCTCCTCCACCGCGCCGGCCAGGAGGGGAAAGGTGGAGGCGCCGGTGATCTTGCCTCGGATGACGCCGTCACGGTCGATGATGAAGGTCTCGGGAACGCCGAAGACGCCGAAGTCGAGCGCGGCGGTGGAGTCCGGGTCGGTGACGTAGCGGTAGTTGTCACCACCGCGACCCATCTCGTCGAGGAACCCGACCGCGGCATCCTGCTCGTCCTGGTAGACGATGCCGACGAAGGTCACGCCGGCATCCCGGTAGGTATCGGCCACGGCCAGCAGCGCCGGGTGTTCCTCGCGGCAGGCGACGCACCACGACGCCCAGAAGTTGACGACGACGACCTCGCCCCGGAGGTCGGAGAACCGCAGCGGCGCGCCGCCCTCCAGGGCAGGCAGCTCCAGATCGGGGACGGCCGTACCGATCAGCGGCGTCTCGACAAGCGACGGGTCGGCGTCCAGCCGGCTGCCGAAGACCACACCGGTGGCGACGGCGGCAACCGCCACAACCACCGCCACCCAACGGACGGCGCGTCCCCGTCGCACCGGTCTCATCCCTCCCGGTGACTCCTCCGGCGCCACGACCGAACCCGGGGCTGTCAAGTCCTTCACCCGCCGTCACCCCCGGCCGCATCGAGCTGCGCGCGGGCAGCTGCGGCCAGCTCCTCGACCTGGTCGGCCACATCCGGCGGCAGATCCGGACGTTCCGCCATCTCGGCCAGCACCTCGAGGGCACCGCCCGGATCGTCGAGCCAGTGCAACCGCAGATTCGCGTCGAACCACAGTGCATCGAGCAGCGTGGGGTCCAGGCGCCGCGCCTGGGTGATGTAGTCCTCGGCCTTGTCCGGTTGCTCGGCGAGGAGATACGCCCAGCCGACGTACGCCAGCGCCTCCGGGTTGTCCGGCTCCCGCTTGAGCGCCTCGGTGAAGTGCAGCATCGCCGAGGGCAGGTCGCCGACCTCCACGTACCGCCGTGCCAGAGCCAATCGCATGCCCACGACATCGGGATTGGCCTGTACCACGGCCTCCATCTCGCTGTTGGTCACCGTGGAGAGGTCGCGGCCCCCGGGCACCGGCTCGGCAGCCGCGTCCGGCTGGTTGCCGTCCAGCTCGTTGCCGGTGACGAAGCCCCCGGCAGGGCGGTCCAGCACCGACTGTGGCAGGAGCACCGTGGCGGCGATGACGGCGGCCGCCAGGGTGACCAGGTAGGCCGCTCGACGTGCCCGGACAGCCCTGCCGCCTACCCTGGCCGCTGCCGGAGACAGACCTCGCTCCGGCGCATCCAGCTCACGAATGGCGGCGGCGGCCTCGGCCTCGTAGCGGGGACGTAGCCGCGCGACGTCGGCGTCGGTCAGCTCTCCCTCGGCGTGCTGACGCTCGATCTCCTCGAGATCCCGCAGCGCGTGGTCACGCCGCTCCTCCAGTTCCTCACGGCTCACGGTTCGTCGTCCTCGTCCGGGTGGCGGCGGGTCCGTGCGTCGGCGAGAGCGGCAGCGACCCTATCCCGGTCGTCATCGGACAGTTCCGGCACATCCGGGGAGCGCCGAGCACGGGTCAGAACCAGGACCACGCCCCCGATGGCGACGACGGCAGGCAGCACCAGCAGCCAGACGCCGCGGCCCTGCGCGGGCGGGTCGAGGAGGACCCATTCCCCGTAGCGCGCCTCGAAGTACTGCAGGATCTCGGCGTCGGAGCGGCCGGCCGCCACCTGCTCGGCCACGCTGCGCCGCATGGCCACCGCCGTCTCCGACGGGGATTCGGCGATCGAGACCGACTTGCACACCGGGCAGCGCAGCTGGCCTTCCAGCTCGGCGACCCGGTCACGCGGACCGGGACCGGCCGCGAACAAGCCGACCACGGTGACGGTCAACAAGGTAAGCAGCAGAGCCGACGTCACACCCACCCGGCGGCGGTCAGGCACGGTCGCGCCCTTCGCCCTGCTCGGCGGGCGGATCGGACAGCACCGCGACAGCCTGTGGAGCCCCTGCGTCTGCGTTTGCAGGCGCATCCGCCTCGACGGCGGCAGGGGTCGCGCTGCGGACGCGGCGCCGAGGCCTGCCGCCCACCGCCCAGAAACCACCGGCGGCGACCAGGAGACCGCCGGCCCACAGCGTCCACATCAGCGGATAGCGGTAGAGGTTCACCGACACCTGACCGTCTTCCAGTGAGGTGAGGGCGACGTAGATGTCCTCGCGCGGTGTGGACCAGACCGAGGGCGTTGCCACCGCCTGCTGCTGGCTGGGGTACTGGTTGAGTGAAGGCCCGGCGATCCGCACCACGTCGGCGCCCTCGCGGATCTGGAACTCCGCCGCCACCTCGGTGCGGTGGGATCGCTGGATGGTCTCGTTGCCGGTGTAGGTCACCGTGTAACCGCCGAACTCCACCGATTCCCCCTGCCGCAGGGTGGCCGTCGTGCGCTCGGACAGGTCGGCCGAGACGGCGATGGCGAGAGCGACCAGCACCAGACCGATGTGGGACAGCTGCCCACCCCAGTAGCCGCGCTGTCGACGGACCATCTGGAACAGGGTGGCCGGCCGACGATCGGGCGCGCTGGTGACCAGTTGCCGCGCGCTGGCCGCCACGATCGCCGTCGCCAGCAGGGCCACGGCGACGACCGCGACCGACCGGACTCCGGCCACCACGAGACCGGCACTGACCAGGCTGCCGGCCAGCAGAGCCGGACGCAGCCGCGCCCATAGCAGCCGGCCGTTGGCAGCCCGGTACGGGGTGAACGGCCCCACTCCCATCGCGAGCAGCAGGGCGAAGGAGATGGGCACCGCCATCCGGTCGAAGAAGGGACGTCCGACCGACGTCTGCGCCCCGGTGAACGCCTCGACGAACACCGGATACAGGGTGCCGAGCAGCACGACGAAGGCGAAGAGGGAGAGCAGCAGGTTGTTCACGAGGAACGCTCCCTCGCGGCTGGCCAGGGACTCCAGCCGGTCGGGGGAAGCCAGCCCGGGCGCGCGCAGTGCGAACAGTGTGAACCCGCCGACGACCACGACGACGAAGAAGCCGAGCAGCGCCGGACCCACCGGCGACTGGGTGAAGCTGTGCACCGAGGCGACCACCGAGGACCGGGTGAGGAAGGTCCCCAGGATCGTCAGGGCGAAGGTCGTCAGGACCAGGACGAAGTTCCAGGACTGGAGGGTCCCGCGCCGGACCTGGACGACGGCCGAGTGGATGAAGGCGGTGGCCGTCAGCCACGGGATCAGGGCGGCGTTCTCCACCGGGTCCCACGCCCAGAAGCCACCCCAGCCCAGCACCTCGTAGGACCACCAGGCGCCCAGGACCAGCCCGGCGGACAGGAAGGACCAGGCGACGAGGTTGGCCCGGCGGGTGCGGCGTAGCCAGTCGATTCCCGGCGTACGGGTCAGCAGGGCCGACATGGCGAACGCGAAGGGCACAGTGAACCCGACGTATCCGAGGTAGAGCAACGGGGGGTGGATGGTGACGAGGAGGTGGTTCTGCAGGAGTGCGTTTGGCCCGGGGCCGTCGGCCGGCGGCTGGGCGAGGACCTCGAACGGGTTCGCCACGGTGGAGACCAGCCCGAAGAAGAAGGTGGCCACCAGCCCCATGAACGCCAGCGCACCGACGCCCAGCCGGTCATCGACCGAGCGGACCTGCCGTAGCACCACGGCGGTGAAGCCGGCCAGCACCACGACCCACAGCACGATGCTGCCTTCCAGAGCCGACCAGGCTGCGGTCAGCTTGAAGAGCACCGGTGTCGCCCGCGAGCTGTTCCCCGCGACGAAGGACACCGCGAAGTCGTCGGTGAGCAGCGCGATCTCCAAGGCGATGAACGCCACCGCGGCGCCGACCACCATGCCGACGACCGGCTGTTGCAGCTGTCCCCGCGTCGCTCGGTCGGGAGTGCGCAGCGCTCGGAAGCCGAAGACGGCCAGCGCGATGGAGCTGGCGAGGCCGAGCATGACGCCTGCCCAGCCCGCGGCCGCGAGGATCACCGGTCCACCCCCACCTGCGGCCTGACCGTGGCCATGTCGTTCGTGCCTCGCTGAGCTCGAGCGCCTGCAGCCGCCGCGAACCTCAGCGAATCGCTCCCCCAGGACATCAGGGTGCGACCTCCCTCATACGAGTCCAGCATCGAAGCGCGGATCCCCTGGGCGCTGTCCGGCGGAGCGGCAGCCGCTCCCACAGAGGGGACGCGCAGTGGCGACTGGCAACTATGGCACATAGGAGAGGAGCCCCAGCGTCGGCACCTCCAGGGACGCAGGGGCCGGCGACACCGGTCCGCCGAGCAGGACGACGGTCCCGCCGTCGGCCGGGCCTCGGGCCTGGCGGTCCGCCGGGTCAGACGCTCACCAGTACCGAAAGTGCCGCCAGCAGCACCAGTCCGGCGACCGCGAGAGTCAGCCTGCGCCCGTGCTTCGTCTGCCGCGGCAGCCCCCGGAGTGGGAACAGCACCTGGCGCCCGAAGGTGTAGGCCGCCACCCCCGCCACGAAGAGCAGTCCGTCCACCCCAGGGTCGGCCAGCACCACTGCTGCGAGCGTCGCTGCGGCGATGAGGCCGGCCAGACTGGACTCGAGCAGCTGTACCGGGATCCGGCGCACGCCTACCCGACGGTCGGAGGACCAGATCCCCCACCGAGAGGCCGTGGGGCGCCCCACACAACAGCCTCCGAGCAAACACCCCAGGCGTCCGATGGTCATGCCCACCAGCAGGCCCGGCGCCGTCACGTCGAGCATCGGGCCGACCGGGATCCCCGCCCACCAACTCCCCAGGACGACCGAGCCGACCGCACCGACCACAAAACCCTGGACCGACATGCCGGCGCGCAGCAGGCCGGCCTTCTCCTCGCGGTGGGTGAGGAGGTAGTACACCTTGGCACCCACCAGCCCGATCAGGCTCGCCAGCACCGACACCAGGAGCAGTCGCGCGACCGGCAGGTCGCGGTCCGCCGCCAGCACACCTTGAAGAGCCAGTGCGAACAGCCAGCCGAGGGCCACCAGTGCGGGCCAGGCTCCGATCCGGACCCCTGGCGCGCGGACATCGGCCACGGGCTTGAAGGTCGTTCTCCCGACGGTCGTCCCACGGGGAAGTGGCCCGGGAGGTAGATTCGGAGGCGCAGGGGAGTCTGCAGGGGCGTGCCGGACGACGGGGGTTGCGGTGACCTCCCACTCCCCCGGCGCCAGTCCGGGGACACGGGCGGTCACGGCGACCCGCCCGCTTCCCGGGAGCACGTCATTCAGGGTGTGCACGACCTCGAACTCGTCGGCCCTGCCGGGGGTGTCGGGTCCGGTCAGCCGCCTACCGCTGAATCGCACGTTGACCGGATAGGGGTCGCCACTGAGCGCAGCGTCGAACCAGTAGGTCACTCCGAGCGCTTGGGGATCGACGTCGTCCATGGACTCGCACGACCAGGACGTGACCTGGACCGCGCCCGCAGGCATGTCCCGAGCCAGGACAGGACGGCGCACCGGGGTGACAGCCTCCCGTGCCGGTGACCGGGGAGCGCCTGGGACCGGCGGCGCAGACGGAGGGAGGCCAGCGGAGGGAGATCCGGTCACCGTCCCGGACGCCGCGGACTCAGGCCGAGCTCCCGGGGAGGTCGGTGTCCTCTGAGCAGCGGGATCCGGGCGGGTCGGAGGCGCTAGTGGTGCCTTTCTCGCCGGCAGGACCACCGGGAGCGACGGTGCGGCGGTCCTCGACCGCGGCACCTGTGGACGCTGGAATGCCTGTAGCGGCGCCGGCGCACGGCTGGGGACAGGTCGCGGCGGGCTGACTTGCTGGGCGGCAGTGGTGGGCCCGACCCTTGAGCCCGGCCCTGGCCTACCCGATCGGGAGGGACCGACTCGGGATGAACGCTTGTTGGACATGAGACTCCGCCTCGCGAGATCGGGTCGGCCACAGAGCCAGCTCCACCGAGTCGGCCCCAGCGGACGCTCGATCAGCCGCGCGCCGGTCAGCTCTACTATGGCGCTACGGAGAGCGTACTACTAGGCAGCTACGTAGAAGTTGCGCGCCAGGCGCCCGTCCGCGAGCGACAGCCAGATCTACTAAGGTGCGTAGTATCTGCAGCGTCATGCAGGTACACGGCAGGGCCCGTACGACGGGGGCCCCGCCGGGCGGCGGCCGCCGGCGGACCTCATGGCGGCACGCCGCTCGGACAGCCGCCGGCGGCTGTCGTGTGACCACATCGGCACGACCTACACAAGGACAGGTGGCAGGTGACCGGCCCCTCGATCTCCCGGCGCGGACTGCTCCTCGGGGCGCTGGGGCTGGCCGGAATGGCGGCGACCGGCGGCACCTGGGCGGCCTTGCCCACGACGGCCACCGCAGCGGAGGGCCGAGTGCTGGCCGGCTCCGACGCGGTGCGCCGCGTCGAGCAGGCCCGACTCGCCCGAGGCACCGGCCGTCGTGTCCGCGCATCGGTCACCGCCCAACCGGTCGAGGTCGACCTCGGAGGACGAGTCGTCCGCACGTGGTCCTACGGCGACCAGGTGCCCGGGCGGCCCCTGCGCTGCACCGCCGGAGACCTGCTCGAGGTGGACGTCCGCAACCGGCTTCCGGAGCCGACCACGGTGCACTGGCACGGTCTCCGGCTCCGGAACGACATGGACGGCGTACCCCACCTGACGCAACCCGTGGTCCCCCCCGGGGAGACCATGCGCTACACCTTCGTCGCTCCCGATCCGGGGACCTACTGGTTCCACCCGCACGTGGGCATGCAGCGCGAGCGGGGGCTCTTCGCACCGTTGATCATCGACGACCCGCGCGAAGCCGGCGACTACGACGTGGAGTTCGTGGTCGTCCTCGACGACTGGATCGACGGCGCCGCGGGGACCCCGGATGAAGTCCTGTCCGAGCTCCGCAACGGAGACATGGAAGCGAGCTACAAGGTTCCCGTCCAGGCCGGACAGATCGAGGACCGGTCAGCGTCCTGGGACTACCACCAGACCGCCGAGATGGCCAACATTCCGGCAGGGCAGACGCCGGTGTCCGCGGCGTCGCGCATGGCCGACAGCGTGCGCTACCCGTTCTACCTGCTCAACGGGCGCCTGCCCACGGCCCCCGAGACGTTCGCCGCCATGCCGGGTCAACGGGCACGAATCCGGCTGATCAGTGCCGCCGGGACGACCACCTTCCGAGTAGCTCTCGGAGGCCACCGGCTGACCGTCACCCATACCGACGGGTTCCCGGTCGAGCCGATCACCGTCGACAACCTCCACATCGGCGCCGGCGAGCGCTACGACGTGCTCGTCACCCTCGGAGACGGGGCCTTTCCACTGGTGGCGATCGCAGAAGGCCATGGGGCCCAGGCGCTCGGGGTGGTCCGCACAGCCAGCGGTGAAGCCCCGTCAGCCGCTGCGGCTCCCCGGGAGCTGAGTGGGCGACTGCTCCGGCTGACCGACCTCCGCGCGGCGCCCACCGTTGGCCAGGACAACTTGCCCCCGGACGTGACCCACACGCTCCATCTGACCGGAGACATGTTCAGCTTCGCCTGGCGCATCAATGCCCAGAGCTACGACCACGCACGCCCCTTCGCCGGCATCACTCCCGCGGAGATCCGGGAGGGCCAGCGTGTCCGACTGGAGCTGGTCAACCAGACTCCGATGTACCACCCGATGCATCTGCACGGCCACAGTTTCACCGTGCGAGGCTCTGGTGACCTCTTTCCGGGGGCAGCTGCCGGTGAGCTGCGAGATCCGGCACGGAGCCGCCTCCCGATGTTCGCCGGTGCGGTGAAGGACACGGTGATGGTGGCGCCGGGGGAACGGGTGATCGCCGACTTCACAGCCGACAATCCGGGCCAGTGGCTGACCCACTGCCACAACGCCTACCACATGGGCACGGGCATGGCGACGATCGTCTCCTACATCGCCACGTCCTCGGCCTGAACGGCGTACTGCATCCGCGGTCACCACCCGAGAGGGCCACCACGCGCCTCGCAGCGCGGTGAGAGTTCGCCCCGCCGGTGGGCGCCCGCGTCAGCGGCGCGCCTGCCGTGTCAGGCGGGCGCCTGATTGCCCCGGTCACCCAGCTGCTGGCGGGCCCGGGCGATCGAGACCTCCTCGCGCGCCTGCCGCAGCTCCTCGTCGACGTCGACGGAGGGGGCTGCCACAGAGCGGCCCCCTCCCGAGGCGCCACAACTACCGCCGCCCCGATTCATCTGCCACATCATCACTCCCATGGACAGGGGGCAGACCAGCGCGATGAGCAGCGGAAGTGCCGCGGTACTGGCGGCCGGGGCCATCAGCCAGAGCGCCACGCCTGCGGCGATCAGACCCCCGATGACCTTCGGGTTCAGGCAGCACCGCATCGACCTGAGCATGTCGTTTCTCCCTGCGCTCGCAGACGTGGTCTTACTACTATCCAGGCTAGTAAAGCCGATCGCCGGACGGCCCCGCAAGCGCATCCGCCGGCCTGTGCCCCGGCGTGGCGATCAACTAGTCCCCTGCACCTGCGGCTCAACCACGGCCGTCGCGGCACTGTGCGCAGTGATCTCCCGGGGACGCCTTCGCCGCCGCAGGATGGCGATAACGGTGGCGAAGAGCATGGCCACCCCGTAGGTCGCCGCAATTCGTCCGGCGGTCTGCTGGTCCTCGATCGGCATCGGCCCCCAGAGGCGTAGCAGCTGACTCCACCACTCCGCGGCCAGGAGTGGGCCGCTGCGGAGCACCACGATCGCAACCGCACCGTGGACCGCTGCCCACCCTGCGAGCGCCGCGAGGACGACGGGGAGCCTCGGCGCCGCCGCGGTGCCCGGTCCGGCGGGGCCGAGCAGTGCGCGGAAGAAGAGCGTCCCACTCATCAAAAACAGGGGGAAGAAGACGACGTCCGCGACCTCCGACCGTAGTAGCCAGCCGTACAACCCGGAGACGTAGACGGAGTAGTTCACCACCAGGTAGACCGGCAGAGCGACCAGTGGGTGCAGGACTGTCCCCATCACCGGACGACCACGGAGTGCCACCAGCCACTCCCGCGGTCCTCGCAGGTCCTGCCCCGTCGAGGGCCGCAGGGCGCTCATGGCAAGTCGGCCCGGTCGAGCCAGCACCATCAGCAGCGGCGCGGCGAGGGACAGAGTGAAGTGCTGGAGGACGTGCACGCTCGACAGCACCCCGCCATAGCTGGCAAGCCCGCTGCTGGTCACGAGGAGGACCAGAGCCCAACTCGCGGACCAGGCGAGGGTCCGCAGCCATGGCCACGGACGTCCTCGAGCGGACATCCGCCGGACGCCGGCGAGGTAAAACCCGATCGCCGCTGCGGCCAGAACGGGGAACACGAGGCCCGGATGGACGTCCAGCAACGCGCCGGGCGATGGTGAAGCCGGCACGACGACGTCAGGAACGGCGTGGCCCCCTCCGCCCTGGGCCGCGGCGGGGGCTGTCGGGGGCGGTGTGCGGCTGAGACCGACGGCCACCCCCATGGTGGCTCCGAAGAGCACCACCTCCACGGAGAGCAGCCGGAGGAACGCTGCCGGACGTCCGGCGACGAGGGCGGGCATGGTCCAGCGCCGATGCCACGCCCCGACCACGATCAAGCCCACGAACGCCACCAGCTTGATCAGGACCAGCAACCCATAGCTGGAGCCCAGCGCCTGGGCCGGGTCGGACAGCCGGGTCAGCGCGGTAAGTACCCCACTCCCACCGACGAGCAACGCCAGCGGTCCGGCGAGTCGGCTGAACCGGGAGACTGTCCCGCCCCGGGTTCAGTGGAGGCTCGAAACTGACGCGGCGACGGTAGCCGCCGCGGGGTTGTGCCGGTAGAAGGTGTCCTCGTGCTCGGCCGGTG
>NZ_SSXB01000046.1:0-29406 GCF_021698995.1 Blastococcus sp. KM273129
GCGGTGCTGCGCACCCCACCGGGTGCCGCCCAGTTCCTGGCCTCGGCGCTGGACAAGGTCGGCCTCCCCGACGTGCTGTGCAGCTCGGGGTAGACGGCGGGGGTGCGGGCGGCCATGCCCCGCAACCGCTCCGCCAGCGCGGGGCCGCCGTCGGGTTCGCGGGACACCACGAGGAGAGTGTCGTCGCCCGCGATCGTGCCCAGCACGTCGGGGAGGCCGACCTTGTCCAGCGCCGAGGCCAGGAACTGGGCGGCACCCGGTGGGGTGCGCAGCACCGCCAGGTTGGCGCTGCCCTCGGCGGCCGTCAGCAGGTCGGCCAGCAGGCGGGTGAGCCGGGCGGGCGCGGCCTGCGCCGGGCGCAGCGGGGCGTTCTCCGGCGGCAGCACGTAGGAGGCCGGTGCGCCGTCGGAGCCGCGCAGCTTCACCGCACCGAGCTCCTCCAGGTCCCGGGAGAGGGTGGCCTGGGTGACCTCGATGCCCGACTCGGCCAGCAGCACGGCCAGCTGGGTCTGCGAGGTGATCGGCCGGGCCTCGATCAGCTCGCGGATGCGCGCCTGGCGCGCCGAGCGATTGAGGGCAGCGGTCATGCGCGCTCCAGGAGCCAGATGAGCACGGCCTTCTGCGCGTGCAGCCGGTTCTCCGCCTCGTCCCAGACCGCGCTCCGCGGCCCGTCGATCACCTCTGCGGCGATCTCCTTGCCGCGGTAGGCCGGCAGGCAGTGCAGGACGACGGCGTCGTCGGCGGCGCGGGAGAGCGCCGCGGCGTCCACCGCGTAGGGCAGGAACGGCGCGACGCGCGTGTCGTACTCGTCCTCCTGCCCCATCGACACCCAGGTGTCGGTGACCAGCACGTCGGCCCCGTCCGCGGCGGCCGCGGGATCCGGCGTCCACGCGACCGAGCCGCCCGTCCCCGCGGCGATCCGCGCGGCGCGGTCCAGCACCTCGGGGTGGGGCCGGAAGGACTCCGGTGAGCCGATCCGCACGTGCATGCCCGCCGTCGCACCGCCGAGCAGGTAGGAGTGCGCCATGTTGTTGGCGCCGTCGCCGAGGTAGGTCATGGACCGGCCGGCGAGCGAGCCCTTGCGCTCGATCACCGTCTGCAGGTCGGCCAGGATCTGGCAGGGGTGGTAGGCGTCGGTGAGCGCGTTGACCACCGGCACCCGGCTGACCGCGGCCATGGCCGCGATGCGGTCCTGGCCGAAGGTCCGCCACACGATCGCGGCGGCCTGCCGGTCGAGCACGCGGGTGGTGTCCTCGATCGGCTCGCCGCGGCCGAGCTGGCTGCTGCCGGCGTCGATGACCAGGGGGTAGCCGCCGAGCTCGGCGACCCCCACGGAGAAGGACACCCGGGTGCGGGTGGAGGGCTTGTCGAACAGCACGGCGACCGCCCGCGGCACCCCGTTGGCGGCGCGCAGCGGGGTGGGCGCCTGGTCGGTGTGCCGGGAGGCCTTGAGCGAGGCGGCGAGGGCGAGCACCTCGGCCTGCTCGGCCGGGGTGAGGTCGTCGTCCTTGAGGAAGTGCCGGGTCACTGGTCGGTCTCCAGAGCGGTGTCGAGGGCGGCGGGCAGCGCGGCCACGAAGGCGTCCACCTGCGCGTCGGTGAGGACCAGCGGCGGGGCGAGCCGGAGCACGCCGGGGGCGACCGCGTTGGTCAGGAAACCGGCCGCGCGCAGCTGCGCCTCCAGGGCGGGGGCGACGTCGGCGGTGAGGACGACGCCGAGCAGCGCGCCCCTCCCCCGGACGCCGCTGATGCCGGCGTGGCCGAGCGCCTCGATGCCGGCGGTGAACCGGTGCTCGAGCTCCTTGGCACGCTCCAGCAGCCCCTCGTCGCGGATGGTGTCGAGCACGGCGAGCGCGGCCGCGGCGGCGATCGGGTTGCCGCCGAAGGTGGAGCCGTGCGAGCCGGCGGTGAGCAGCTCCGCGGCGTCGCCGAAGGCGAGCATCGCGCCGATCGGCAGCCCGCCGCCGAGCGCCTTGGCCAGGGTGATGACGTCGGGCTGCAGCCCCTCGGCCTGGTGCGCGAACCACGAGCCGGTGCGGCCGATCCCGGTCTGCACCTCGTCGACGGCGAACAGCGCGCCGGCATCGGCCGCGGCGGCCGCGGCCACGGGAAGGTAGCCGGCCGGCGCGGGGAGCACGCCGCCCTCGCCCAGCATCGGCTCGAGCAGCACCATGGCCGTCTCCGCCGACACCGTCGCGCGCAGGGCGTCGGCGTCGCCGTAGGGGACGTAGGAGACCCCACCGGGCAGCGGCGCGAAGGCGGCGGCCTTCGACGGCTGGCCGGTGAGCGCGAGCGCGCCCATCGTGCGGCCGTGGAAGGCGCCCTCGGCGGTGACCACCCTGGTGCGGCCGGTGAGCCGGCTGACCTTGAACGCCGCCTCGTTCGCCTCGGCGCCGGAGTTGCAGAAGAAGACCCGCCCGGGCCGCCCGGCCAGCTCCAGCAGCCGCTCGGCGAGCCGGATGCCCGGCTCGTGCATGGCGAGGTTGGAGACGTGGCCGAGCTTGGCCGCCTGGGTGCTGATCGCCTCGACCACCCGGGGGTGCGCGTGCCCGAGGATGGTGGTCGCGATGCCACCGAGCAGGTCGGTGTACTCCCGCCCGTCGACGTCGGTGACGGACGCCCCGGAGCCGGAGTCGAGCGCGACCGGCGGCGCCTTGTAGTTGTTCATCATCACGGCCGACCAGCGGCGGGCCAGCTCCTCCGTGCGCGTGGTCATGCCGTGCCCTCCTCCTGGTCCTTCGCCGGGACGACCATCGTCCCGGTGCCTTCGGTGGTGAACGTCTCCAGGAGCAGGGCGTGCGGGGTGCGGCCGTCGACGACGGTCGCCCGCTTCACCCCGCCCTCGACCGCCCGCAGGCAGGCGGCCATCTTCGGGATCATCCCGGCGTCCAGCGACGGCAGGATCTCCGCGAGCTCGCGGGCGTCGATCTGCTGCACCAGCGAGCCCCGGTCGGGCCAGTCGGCGTAGAGACCCTCGACGTCGGTCAGCACGACCAGCTTCACCGCGCCCAGCGCCGCGGCCAGCGCGGCGGCGGCGGTGTCGGCGTTGACGTTGTGCACGACGCCGTCGGCGTCCGGGGCCACGCTCGCCACGACCGGGATGTGCCCGGCCTCCAGCAGCGCGGCGACCGGGGTGGTGTCGACGGCCGCGATGTCGCCGACCAGCCCGATGTCGACCGGTTCGCCGTCCACGACCGCCGTCGTCCGGCGGGCGGTGAACAGGCCGCCGTCCTCGCCGGAGAGGTGCACCGCCATCGGTCCGTGCTGGTTGATCAGGCCGACGATGTCGGGGCCGACCTGACCGGTGAGCACCATGCGGACGACGTCGATCGTCTCGGGCGTGGTCACGCGCAGCCCGCCGCGGAACTCGCTCGCGATGCCCAGCCGGCCGAGCATCTCGGTGATCTGCGGCCCGCCGCCGTGCACGACCACGGGCAGGATGCCGCAGGTCCGGAGGAACACCATGTCGTCGGCGAACGCACGCCGGCACTCGTCGTCGACCATGGCGTGCCCGCCGTACTTGATGACGACCACCTTGCCGTGGAACTCCTTGAGCCAGGGCAGCGCGCCGGTGAGGACGGCGACCTTGGCGGCGTCGCCCTCGGGGTCGTGGCGGCGCATGACGCGGCTGGTGCCGACCCGGCGGGGCAGCTTGGGCGGCGGCGCCGGCTCCTCGATGCGGACGTCGGGCGGGGTGGGGTCCTGCTGGCTCATGTGGAGTACGCCGAGTTCTCGTGCACGTAGGCGATGGACAGGTCGTTGGTCCAGATCGTGGCCTGCTCGGCGCCGGCGCCCAGGTCGACGTCGATGGTGATCCGCCGGCCGGTGAGGTCGACGCCCTCGCGAGGGTCGCCGATCGAGCCGCCGCGGCAGACGGTGACGCCGTTGATGGTCACGTCGACCCGGTCGGCCTCGAAGGCGGCGTCGGTGGTGCCGATCGCGGCGAGCACCCGGCCCCAGTTGGGGTCGTTGCCGAAGAGCGCCGTCTTGAGCAGGTTGTTGCGGGCGCAGGCCCGGCCGGCGGTGAGGGCGTCCTCGACGCTGGCCGCGTTCCGGACCGTGATCGCGATGTCCTTGGTGGAGCCCTCGGCGTCGGCGAGCAGCTGCATCGCCAGGTCCGTCGCGGCCGCGGTGAGCGCCGCGGTGAGCTCGTCCTCGGCCGGCGTGACGCCGGACGCGCCGTTGGCCAGCACGATCACGGTGTCGTTGGTCGACAGGCAGCCGTCGGAGTCGACCCGCTCGAAGCTGACCGCGGTCGCCGCCTTCAGCGCCCGCTGGAGCACGTCGGGGTCGGCGGAGGCGTCGGTGGTGAGGACGACGAGCATCGTGGCCAGGCTCGGGGCGAGCATGCCGGCGCCCTTGGCCATCCCGCCGACGGTCCAGCCGGCGCGCTGCTGCGCCGTCGTCTTGGGCACGCTGTCGGTGGTCATGATCGCCCGCGCCGCGGCGCCCCCGCCGTCCTCGGAGAGCGCCTGCGCCGCGGCGGTGACGCCCGCGGTCAGCTTCGCCATGGGCAGCCGGACGCCGATCAGGCCGGTGCTCGCCACCGCGACGTCGATCGCCCCGAGACCCAGCTCCGCGGCGGCGTGCTCGGCGGTGGCGTGGGTGTCCTGGAAGCCCTCGGGCCCGGTGCAGGCGTTGGCGCCGCCGGAGTTGAGGACGACGGCCCGCGCCCGCTGACCGGCGAGCACCTGGCGGCTCCACTGCACCGGCGCGGCCGGGAAGCGGTTGGTGGTGAAGACGGCGGCCGCGGCGTCGTCGGGGCCGGTGTTGAGGACGACGGCGACGTCCGGGTCGCCGGAGGACTTGAGGCCGGCCGCGACGCCGGCGGCGCTGAATCCCCGGGGGGCGGTGACGGTCACTGGGCATCCTCTGGTGCGGACGGGATCACGGTGCCACTCCTACGACCGGGAGGCCGGTGGTCTCGGGCAGGCCGAGGGCGATGTTGGCGCACTGGACCGCCGCGCCCCCGGTGCCCTTGGTGAGGTTGTCGACGGCGGCGACGACGACGAGCCGGTTCGCGTCGGCGTCGACGGCCAGCTGCAGCGCGACGGTGTTCGCGCCGAGCACCTGCGCCGTCGTGGGCCACTGGCCCTCGGGCAGCAGGTGCAGGAAGGGCTCGTCGGCGTAGGCCCGCTCGTACGCGGCGCGGGCGGCCGCGGCGTCGACCCCGGGCCGCAGCGGCGCCGAGCAGGTGGCGAGGATGCCGCGGCTCATCGGCACCAGGGTCGGGGTGAAGCTGACCCCGACCGGCGCGCCGGCGGCCTGCGTCAGGCCCTGGACCATCTCCGGCGTGTGCCGGTGCACGCCCCCGACGCCGTAGGCGCTCGCCGCACCCATGACCTCGCTGCCGAGCAGGTGGGCCTTGGGCGACCTCCCCGCCCCGCTGGTGCCGCTGGCGGCGACCACGACGACGTCGGGCTCGACCAGGCCGGCGGCGAGCGCCGGGGCCATCGCGAGGGTGACCGAGGTCGGGTAGCAGCCGGGGACGGCGACCCGCGTGGCCCCGGCGAGCTTCTCGCGCTGGCCGGGCAGCTCGGGCAGGCCGTAGGGCCAGGTGCCGGCGTGCACCCCGCCGTACCAGCGGGCCCAGGCCGCCGGGTCGTTCAGCCGGTGGTCGGCGCCGCAGTCGACGACCAGGGTCTCGGCGGGCAGCTGGTCGGCGATCGCGGCGGACTCCCCGTGCGGCAGCGCCAGGACGACGACGTCGTAGCCGGCGAGGCTCGCCGCGTCGCTGGGCTGCACGGTCATGCCCGCGAACGGAAGCAGGTGGGGCTGGAGCTCACCCAGGCGTCGGCCGGCGCTCGAGTTGGCGTGCACCCCGGCCAGCCGGAGGTTCGGGTGCCCGGCCAGCAGCCGGCACACCTCTCCCCCCGCATACCCGGTGGCGCCGGTGACCCCGACCGTCCACGTCTGCGCTGCGTTCACGATGCATGACCATACATCACCATGCATGACCGTTCACCGGGGCGCGGGGCGCCGCCCCGGACGGAGGTCAGCTCCGCAACGGCCGCGGCCGGTCCCGCCGGGTTCCCCAGGCGGCGGGCGGGACGCCGAAGAGCACCGAGGCGGACGCCCCGCGGTCCGCCCCACGTCGCCCGCCCCAGCACGGCGGTCACGACGACGAGGCACCCGAGCGCGGACGCGACGAGCATCCGCGCACCCGGCGAAGGAGCGGTGGTCAGGCGAGCGGGTCGCCCCCGCCGTAGGGGCGCAGGCGCAGCTGCCGGGCGGCGCCCTCGGGGGTGGTGGAGCGCAACGTCTCGAGGTCGTCCTTGCCCGCACGCACGAACCGGCCGGACCACTGGTCGAGCTCACCCCCGGCGATCGCGGCGACGATCCCCACGACCTCCTCCAGCGGTGTCCAGTCGGTGAAGCCCTGCCACATGCGCATCGACCGGGTCATCGGGGTGTCGACGACGCCGGGCGCCACGTCGAAGACCCGGACGTCGGAACCCTCCAGCGACAGGGCGAGCGACTCGGTGATCCGCATCAGCCCGGTCTTGGCCACCGAGTACGCGGAGTAGTCGGGGTTGGCGCGGGTGCTCATGCCGCTGGCGAGGTTGACCACCCGCCCGCGGTTGCGCAGGAGCATCCACGGGACCACCGCACGGCTGAGCAGGAAGCTGCCCCGCAGGTGGCTGGTGACGACGCCCCACCACTGGTCGGGGTCGGCCTCCCAGAGCGGCACCTCGGCCTCGTCGACCAGGCCGGCGTTGTTCACCAGCAGGTCGACCGGCCCGAGCTGCTCGCGCACCTCGCCGACCGCCGCCTCGACCGACGCCTGGTCGGTGACGTCGGCCGCGACGGCCAGCGTGCGGCCCCCGGTGACCTCGGCGACCTCGGCCATCGCCACGCGCAGCCGCTCCCCGCCCCGGGCCAGCCCGGCCACGGCCATCCCGCGCCGGGCCAGCCCCTCCACCAGGTGCCGGCCGATCCCGGTCGAGGCGCCCGTGACGAGGGCGACCCCCGCCGGCTCAGCCACGGAGCTGGGCGCCGTTGGCGGCCACCGCTGCGGCCACCGCGGCGTCGAACGCCACGCGGGCCTCCTCGCTGGTGAGCGTCCGGTCCGGCGCCCGGAAGGTCAGGGAGTACGCCAGCGACTTCTGCCCCCCGGGCACCGAGCTGCCGGTGTAGACGTCGAACAGCCGGAGGTCCTCCAGCAGCTCGCCGGCCCCGCCACGCAGCGCCCGGCGCACCCGGTCCTCCGGCTGGTCCTCGGGGACGAGGAGCGCGAGGTCCATCCGCACCGGCGGGAAGGTGGAGATCGACCGGGCCTGCGGCACCGTCGGCTCCGGCAACGCGTCGGCGTCCAGCTCCATCACGGCGGTCCGGGCGGGCAGGCCCAGCACCTCGCACACCTTGGGGTGCAGCTCGCCGGCGTACCCGACCACCCGGTCGCCGACCAGCAGCGCGGCGCACCGGCCGGGGTGCCACGGGGCCTGCTCGGCCTGCTCGACGGTGAGCTCGGCCCCGGCGGCCGCGGCCACCAGTCGGGCGGCCTGCACGGCGTCGGCCCACGCGGCCGGCCGGCCCGGTCCCCACCAGCCGCGGGGCTCGCGCTGCCCGGTGAGCGCCACCGCGACGTGCCAGGGCTGCGCCGGCACCGCACCCAGCAGCGCCGCGAGCGTCGCGTCGTCCGGACGGCGGTCGGCGCCGGGCAGCGGCGCCGGGGTCCCGTCCCCACCCGGGAACACCGAGCCGTGCTCGAAGAGGGCGACGTCGCGGAGCCCCCGGGCCAGGTTGCGGGCGAGGGCGGCCAGCAGGCCGGGCAGCAGCGTGGTGCGCAGCGCCGGGGCCTCCTCCGACAGCGGGTTGCGCACGGTGATCACCCGGCGCCGGTCGTCGTCCGCGGGCAGCCCCAGCGCGTCGAGCTGCGCCGGCCCGGTGAAGGGGAACGCGGGGGCCTCCACGTAGCCGGCCTCGGCCAGCGCCCGGCCGATGCTGCGGCGGCGGCGCTGCCGCTCGGTGAGCCCGCCGCCGGGCGGGGCCGTGGGCAGGATCGAGGGGATCTCGTCGAAGCCGCGGAAGCGGACGACCTCCTCGACCAGGTCGGCCGGCTCCTGCAGGTCGCCGCGCCAGGACGGCGGGGTGACGTGCAGGGCGTCGCCGTCGCCGGACACCTCGGCGCCGACCGCGGTCAGCACCTCGAGCACCTGGTCGCGGGTGTAGGGCACGCCGGCGATCCGGCCCGGCAGCCCGGCGTCGAGCGCGATCGCCGGCCGCGGGGCCCGGGTGTCGACGTCGACCGGCGCGCCGACGATGCGGGCGCCACCGTGCTCGGCGAGCAGCGCCGCGGCCCGGGCGAGCGCGACGACGGTGACCTCCGGGTCGGTGCCGCGCTCGAAGCGCTTGCCGGCCTCGCTGGGCAGCCGGTGCCGGCGCACGCCGCGGGAGATGCCGGTCGGCTCCCAGTGCGCGGCCTCCAGCAGCACCGCCGTCGTCGTGTCGCCGATCTCCGTCGACGCGCCGCCCATGACGCCGGCCAGCCCGATGGGGCCCGACGCGTCGGTGATGAGCAGGTCGTCGTCGGTGAGCGCGCGGTCGACGCCGTCGAGGGTGGTGAGCCGCTCCCCCGCCGTCGCCCGGCGGACCGTGATCGGCCCGGTGACGGTGGCCCGGTCGAAGGCGTGCATCGGCTGGCCGAGCTCGAGCATCACGTAGTTGGTGACGTCGACGGCCAGCGAGATGCTGCGGATGCCGCACTGGGCCAGCCGGCGGCGCAGCGGCCACGGGCTGGGCGCGGCCGGGTCGAGGTCCTCGACGGCGAGCATGGAGAACCGGTCGCAGCGGTCGGGGTCGGCCACGGTGACCTCCCACGCCGGCGCTCCCGCCCAGCCGGGCAGCGGGAGGTCGGCCGGGTCGCGCCAGGTCACGCCGAGCACACCGGCCAGGTCGCGGGCGATCCCGCGCATCGACATGGCGTAGCCGCGGTCCGGCGTCACCTCCAGGTCGAAGACGACGTCGTCCAGACCGAGGACGTCCGCGGCCGGGGTCCCCGGCACGTAGCCGGCCTGCCCCAGCACCAGGATGCCGGCGTGGTCCTCGCCGATGCCCAGCTCGCGGACCGAGCAGATCATCCCGTCGGAGACGTGGTCGTAGGTCTTCCGCGCCGCGATGGCGAAGTCGCCGGGCAGCACGGCGCCGGGCAGCGCGGCCACCACGAGGTCGCCGACGGCGAAGTTCCGGGCGCCGCAGACGATCCCTCGAGGCTCGGCCTCCCCCACCTCCACCTGGCAGTAGCGGATCGGCTTCTTGAAGCCGGTGAGCTCCTCGATGTCCAGCACCCGGCCCACCACCAGCGGGCCGGTGGTCACCGGCGGGCGGACGACGTCCTCCACCTCGAAGCCGAGCCGCACGAAGGCGGCGTCGAGCTCCTCGACGGTGGTGCCGGCCGGGAGGTCGACGAGCTCGGACAGCCAGCTGACGGGGACCTTCACTGCTCAACTCCGAAGACGCTGGTGAAGCGGACGTCCGCTTCGGCGATGTCGTGCATGTCCGAGACGGCCGACCGGAACTGCAGCGCCCGCTCGATGCCCATGCCGAAGGCGAAGCCGGTGTAGGTGTCGGGGTCGACGCCGCAGGCGCGCAGCACCCGGGGGTTGACCATCCCGCAGCCGCCCCACTCGACCCACTGCGGGCCGTCGCGGTGCTCGGGGAACCAGACGTCGAACTCGGCCGAGGGCTCGGTGAAGGGGAAGAAGTGCGGCCGCCACCGGGTGCGGGCGTCCGGGCCGAACAGCTGACGGGCCAGGTGGTCCAGCGTGCCGCGCAGGTGCGCCATGGTGAGCCCTCGGTCGACGGCGAGGCCCTCCACCTGGTGGAAGACCGGCAGGTGCGTCGCGTCGAGCTCGTCGGTGCGGTAGACGCGCCCCGGGGCGACGACGTAGATGGGCGGCTGCCGCTCCAGCATCGTGCGCGCCTGCACCGGGCTGGTGTGGGTGCGCAGGACCAGGCCGGAGTCCTCGGGTGCGACGAAGAACGTGTCGGACAGCCAGCGGGCCGGGTGGTCCGGGCCGAAGTTGAGCGCGTCGAAGTTGAGCCACTCGGCCTCGAGCTCCGGCCCGTCGGCGACCTCGTAGCCCATGCCCACGAAGATGTCGGCGATCCGGTCGACCAGCGTCGTCAGCGGGTGCCGGGCGCCGCGCGGGGTGCGGTCCCACGGCAGCGTGACGTCGACCCGCTCCTCGGCCAGCACCCGGGCGTCGCGCTCGGCCTCCAGCTCGGCCCGTCGGGCGTCGTAGGCCTCGGTGACCGCGACCCGGGCGGCGTTCACGCGCTTGCCGGCGTCGCTGCGGGCGGCGGGGGGCAACGCGCCCAGCTCCCGCCGCGCCAGCAGCACCGGCGCGCGGTCGCCGAGGTGGGCCGGGCGGGCGGCGGCCAGTGCCTCCAGGTCCGCGGCCGCCGCGAACGCCCCGAGCGCGGCGCGGACCGCCTCGTCGAGGGCCTCGGGCGAGAGGGCGGCGACCTGCTTGGGGTCGTAGGGATCGTTGGCGCCAGACACGGGACGCCATTCTGCCCGGCGCCCGCCCCCGCGCGCGCCTGGGTTCCGGTGGGGTGACGACGACGGCGCCCCGGGCAGCCGGGTCCTCCCTCATCGCACGGCGTCCTCCCTCACCGCGGACGCCGAGGGAGGACGCGCATGATCAGGTCCGGCTGATCGTGGCCGGGGCCCGGGCCCGCTGCCCGGTCGACCACCCGTTCGGGGCAGGCAGGGCCCGCTCGGCTTCGGCCCGGACCGCCCGGGGCCGAATACGCCTCCGTGAGCCCTGTGCGCCCCGACACCGACGCAGCCCTCGCCGCCGCCCTCCGCCCCGGCGGCGTGCGCAGCGTCTTCCAGCCCATCGTGGAGCTCGACACCGGCGCGGTGGTCGCCTACGAGGCCCTCGCGCGGGGCCCCGAGGGCCCGCTGCAGCGCCCCGACCTGCTCTTCGCCGCCGCCCGCCAGGCCGGCGCGCTCGCCGAGCTGGACGCCGCCTGCCGGGTCGCCGCCTTCTCCGGCGCCGTGCGGCACGGGCTGCCCGCGCCGCTCGCCCTGTTCATGAACGTGGAGCCGGAGGTCCTCGACACCGCACCCCTGGACGAGCTGCTGGCGATCGCCGCCGAGGCCCCCGGCGGGATGCGCGTCGTCCTGGAGATCACCGAGCGGGCGCTGGCCACCCGCCCGGCGGAGCTGCTGCGCACCGTCGCCCGGGTCCGCGAGCTGGGCTGGGGCGTCGCCCTCGACGACGTCGGCGCGGACGCGATGTCGCTGGCGTTCATGCCGATCCTGCGCCCCGACGTGGTCAAGCTCGACCTGCGGCTGGTGCAGGAGCGCCCCGGCCCCGCGATCGCCGAGATCATGAACGCGGTCAACGCCTATGCGCAGACCTCCGGCGCCGCCGTGCTCGCCGAGGGCATCGAGAACGACGCTCACCTGGCCATGGCCCGGGCGCTCGGGGCGACCCTCGGCCAGGGCTGGCTGTTCGGCCGCCCCGCGCCCGAGCCCGCCTGCGACCGGCCGCTCGGCTCCCTGCCGCCGCCGGTCCAGGACACCGCGACGGAGGTCGAGCCGGGCTCCCCGTTCGCCTGCCTGCCCGCCGGCACCCCGCTGCGCCGCTCCCCCAAGGCGCTGCTCATCGAGCTCAGCAAGCAGCTGGAGCGGGAGGCGCTGCGGCTCGGCGAGACCTGCGTGGTCACCGCGACCTTCCAGGAGGCGCGGCACTTCACCCCGTCGACGACGCAGCGCTACCGCGACCTGGTCGAGCGCACCGGCTTCGTGTGCGCCCTCGGCGAGGGGCTCCCCACCGAGCCGCTGCCCGGTCTGCGCGGTGCCGACCTGGCCCCGGGCGACCCGGTGCGCGGCGAGTGGGACGTCGTGGTGCTCGCCCCGCACTTCAGCGTCGCCCTGCTGGCCCGCGACCTCGGCACGCCCGGGCCGGACCTGCAGCGGGAGTTCGAGTACGCGCTGACCTACGACCGCGACGTCGCGGTCCGCGCGGCGCGCAGCCTGCTCGGCCGGGTGGTCCCGCGCGCCCACGGTGCCGCGCCGGCGCGGACCGCAGCGACGGCCGCCACCCCGGCCGCCGCCCCGGCGGTCCTGGGCGAGCAGCTGCTGGGCGACCCGGCGCTCGTGCGCCGGGCGCTGGAGGCGACGCCGAGCGGTGTGTGCCTGGTCGACGTCCGGCTCCCCGACCAGCCGCTGGTCTACATCAACCCGGCCTTCGCCCGGCTCGCCGGCATGCCGGCCGAGGAGCTGCTGGGCCGCAACTGCCGGTTCCTGCAGGGGGCGGACACCGACCCGGGGGCCGTGGCGCGGATCCGCGCCGCCATCGCCGCCGGCGAGGAGTGCCGCGAGGTGCTGCTGAACCACCGCGGCCCCGACCGCACGCCCTGGTACAACGAGCTGCACCTGGCGCCCGTCACCGACGCGACCGGGGCCGTCGTCCAATACATCGGCGTCCAGGTCGACGTCACCGAGCAGGTGCTGGCGCAGCGGGCGCTCGAGCAGGAGCGGGACCGGACCCGCGGGTACCTGGCCCGGATCGAGGAGCTGTCGGTCACCGACCCGCTCACCGGGCTCGCCACCCGCCGGCACGTGGAGGAGCAGACCGAGACCGCGCTGTGGAACGCGCGGTGCGCCGGCGACGCCGTGGCGCTGGTCGTGGTGGCCCTCGACGCGTTCGCGTCGATCGAGGAGCGCTACGGGGCCACCGCCGCCGAGCAGCTGCTCGCCGCCACGGGGCAGCGCCTCCGCGCCCGGCTGCGCCGCGGCGACCTGGTGGCCCGCTGGGCCTGGGACTCGTTCGTCGTCGTGCTGCCGGGGCTCGCGGCCGGCAGCGCCGGCCGGGAGTCGGACCGCGTCCGGACCGAGCTGGCGCAGGCCGCACGCGGGCCCGTCCTGCTCGCCGGCGCCCCCGTGGTGACCGAGGTCAGCACCGGCGGCGCCTGCTTCCCCGCCGACGGCGACGACGTCACCGGGTTGCTGGTGGTCGCCGAGCGCGCGGCCGGCCGGCTGCCGGTCTCGCCCAGCTGACCCCCGGCCGGCCTCCGGGCGCCGGCGTCGAGCAGGCCGGTGCGGGAGCGACCTCAGCGGCCTCCTCCGGTCAGCTCCGCGGCGGCAGCAACCTGCCCAGGCCGCCGTCGGCCAGGTCCGTCAGCTGGTCGACCAGCTCGGCGGCGGAGACCCTCCGGTCCCCCGACCACCAGTGGGCGGCCAGCTGCACCATGCCCACCACGCCGTAGGCCCAGGTCATCGCACCGTCGGCCGGGCGGCCGGCGTCGGCCAGCCGGGCCGCCAGCAGGCCGCCGAGCGCGGTGGCGACGGCGTGCTCGGTGGCGGCGACCAGGTCCGCCCGGCCCGCCCGGCCCGCCTGCGCGTAGGCGAACCGGTAGAGCGCCGGCTCGTCCTCGATGAGCGACACGAAGGCGGCGATCACCGCCCGCAGCTGCGCGCGGCCGTCGGCGCGGTCGGCGGCCAGCTCGCCCAGCAGCCGGGGCAGCAGGATGGCCTGGGAGATGCGCTCGAGGACGGCGTCGATCAGCTCGTCCTTGTCGCTGAAGTACCGGTAGATGACCGTCTTGGAGACCCCGGCGCTGCGTGCGACGTCGTCGACGGAGAAGTCCGGGCCGGCCAGGCGGACCGCCTCGACGGCCGCCCCGACGAGGTCCTCCCGGCGCGCACGCCGGTGCTCGGTCCAGCGGGACCGGCGTCCGTCCGTCGGTGCGGTCGCCGGTGCGTCGGCGACCATCTTCACGTCCTCCACGGCAGCAGCCACCTTCCCTCGCGGCCCCGGTCGTCGTCCCGGCGGAGCCTGCCCGTGCCCACCATCCTCCCGTCCGGCGGCCCGCGGGACACCGTCGTGGCGTCCGGGTCCGGTCCGACGGGCCGGTGGCGCGTGCCGTCGCCGCCCACGCCGTCCCCCGGCCCAGGCCTCATCCCTGGGCGAGCTGGGTGGTGTACAGGCAGATCGCGGCGGCCGCGGCGAGGTTGAGGCTCTCCGCGCGGCCCCGCATCGGGATCCGCACCCGCGCATCGGCGAGCTCGGCGAGCTCGGCGGGCACGCCGCGGGCCTCGTTGCCGAACAGCCACAGCACCGGCCCGGCCAGCCGGCCGCCGGCGACGAGCGCCGGGAGCTCCACCTCTCCCCCGCCGTCGGCCGCCAGCACGGTCACCCCGGCCGCGCGGAGCTCCGGCAGCAGGGTGCCCAGCGGCGCACCGCGGACGACGTCGAGGTGGAACAGGCTGCCCGCGCTCGACCGCACCGCCTTCCCGCCGTAGGGGTCGGCCGAGCCCGCGCCGAAGACGACGGCACCGGCCCCGCAGGCGTCCGCCGTGCGCAGCACGGTGCCGGCGTTGCCCGGATCGGCCAGCTCGGCGAGGGCGACGGCGAGCCGCGGCGGGGCCGCGGTGAGGGCGCCGACGGCGACATCGCGCAGCGTGCAGACGGCGACCAGCCCCTGCGGCGTCACGGTCTCCGACAGGCCGGCGGCCGCCTTGTCGGTGACCAGCCGTACCGGCACCTCCGCGGCGGCCAGCAGGTCCGCGTGCGCGTTCGCCGCGGCGGTCGTGGCGAAGACCTCCCGCACCCCGGCGGGGTCGGCCAGCGCTTCGGCGACGGCCTGCCGCCCCTCGGCGAGGAACAGCCCGGCGGCGTCGCGGCCGGCGCGGCGGGTGAGCTTGCGGGCCGCGACGATCCTCGCGGAGCGCTCGGTGAGCGGCTCGGTCACGCGGTCTCCTCCGTGGTCGTGCACACGCCGACGCCGCCGGCGCCGGCCCCGGAGGGACGGTCACCGACGGCGTCAGGTGAGGTGCTGGAACGGCCGTCCTGCAGGTCCGCGCCGAGCGTGCGAGGCGTGGCGGGCAGGGTGGTCCTAGCTTCAGGCGGCCTGCTTGCCGGTCGCCTCGGGGTTCGCGGCGAGCGCGGCCTTGGCGGACTCCACCAGGGCGGCGAAGGCGGCGGGCTCGTTGACGGCGAGCTCGGCGAGGACACGGCGGTCCAGCTCGATCTCGGCCAGCTTCAGCCCCTGCATGAACCGGTTGTAGGTCATGTCGTTGAGGCGGGCCGCGGCGTTGATCCGGGTGATCCACAGCTTGCGGAAGTCGCCCTTGCGCGCCTTGCGGTCGCGGTAGCTGTAGGTCGCCGAGTGGAGGATCTGCTCCTTGGCCTTGCGGTACAGCCGCGACCGCTGACCGCGGTAGCCGCTGGCGGCCTCGAGGGTCGTCCGGCGCTTCTTCTGGGCGTTGACCGCCCGCTTCACGCGTGCCACGTGAGTGCTCCTGTCTTTCTAAAGGTCGGTGGGAGGGGCGCTCAGAGGCCCAGAAGCTTCTTCAGGTTCTTGGCGTCGGCCGGGGAGACGACCTGGTCCTGGTCCAGCCGGCGCTTGCGGGTCCCGGACTTGTGCTCGAACTTGTGCTGGTTGTTCGCCTGCTCGCGCATGAGCTTCCCGGTGCCCGTGATGCGCACCCGCTTGGCGGTGCCCTTGTGGGTCTTCTGCTTCGGCATGTCCTCGGTCCCTGTCATCTGGTGTCGGTGCGCGCGGCAGCACCCGGCTGCCGCACGCACCGGCCGTCTTCGGTGGTGCTGGTCTCCGCCCCCTGCGCGGTCCCGCCGCGAGCCTGCTCGCGGCGGGAGGCGGGAGGGTCCTGCGTCAGGCGCTCGGCGCCTGCTCCTCGGCCTGCTCGCCCTTGGGCCGGCGCTTCTCCTGCGCGGTCTGCGCGCCCTTGTGCGGGGCGATCACCATGACCATGTTCCGACCGTCCTGCTTCGGGTTGGACTCGACGACGCCCAGCTCGCTGACGTCGGCGGCCAGCCGCTGCAGGAGGCGGTAGCCCATCTCCGGGCGCGACTGCTCGCGGCCTCGGAACATCACGGTGATCTTGACCTTGTCGCCGCCCCTGAGGAAGCGCTCGACGTGGCCCTTCTTGGTCTCGTAGTCGTGCGGGTCGATCTTCAGGCGCAGCCGCATCTCCTTGATGACGGTGAGCGCCTGGTTCCGCCGGGCCTCGCGGGCCTTCTGGGCGGACTCGTACTTGAACTTCCCGTAGTCCATGAGCTTGGCGACGGGCGGCCGGGCCATGGGAGCGACCTCGACCAGGTCGAGCTCGGAGTCCTGTGCCAGGCGCAGCGCCTCGCCGATCGACACGATGCCGACCTGCTCGCCCTCGGGCCCGACCAGGCGGACCTCGGGGACACGGATGCGGTCGTTGATGCGGGGCTCGGTGATGGCCTCTCCTTACGCTGCTGCGTGGGAGGAGTCGCTGGCCCACCCCGGCGCCGACGGGAAAGGCCCCGCGAGCGTCTGCTCACGGGGCCCACTCGCCGGTGGCCCACGACCCGTGGGGTCGTGCGCACGCGATCGCCGACCGGTGGCCGGTTCTCGCGATCCGGGACCTGGGCGCCTGGACGGCGTCAGGTGGGAGCGGGCTCCTCTTGGATAGCGGCCCGGGGCAGGGCCGCTGGGTGGTTCGCGCGCCTCGTGTAGCGGGGAGGCTCGCCCATGCTACAGCGTCCCGGCAGCCGCAGGCATTCCCCCCTGCCTGCCGCATGGTGCCGTGCTGGATCGGCCCCGCCCAGGGGCTCGCGCTGAGCGGCGCGACGGGTGAGGAGGACGGGGTCCTCCGCTCAGTCCTCGTAGAGCAGCGGTGGCCGGACCGGGTCCTTCGCCCGGGCGGCGGCGTGCAGGGCGCGCAGCCCCTCGACGGCCCGGACGGCGCGCTCGCCGTCGGCGGCCTGCAGCGCGTGGATCGAGATCTCGTCGCCGTTCTCCAGGGCGAGCGACCCCCAGGCCGACTTCCGCTCGAACCGCACCGCCCGCACCGCCGTCCACGGCAGCTCGTGGTGGACGGCGAGGTTGCGGACGCGCACCCCGTGCTCGTCGGCGTCGACCCGCGACCGCCCCAGCAGGAGCACCCCCGCGGCGAGCGCCAGGCCCAGACCGGCGATCGCGATCTGGTCGACCGGCCCGTAGGCGACCACGGAGTTCTGCGTGGAAGGCAGGCTGAGCGCGACCAGGAGCCCCACCACCGCGACGACGCCGGCGACGACGGCGAGCAGCAGCCGCAACCGGTGCGGGACGGCCGAGACGGCGGGCAGGGGGGCGTGGGGACCGCTCACGCCCCCATGGTGACAGCCGGCGCCCGGGACCCGGCTGGCAGAGTGCGGCGTCGTGGAGACCACCGGCACCGCCCAGCGCACGGCGTGGGAGCAGCGCAGCCTCCCCCCGGTCGAGCAGCTGCGCAGCGACCTGTGGTCGGTGCCCGTCCCGATCCCGCACAACCCGCTGCGCTACGTGAACGTCTACCTCTTCGCCCTGGCCGGCGGCGGGCTGGGGCTGCTCGACACCGGGTGGGAGAGCGAGGACGGCTGGTCGGCCCTCACCGAGGGGCTGGCGTCCGTCGGCGGCTCGATCACCGACGTCCGCGGGGTGCTCGTCACCCACCTGCACTTCGACCACCTCGGCCTGGCCGCCCGCGTCCGGGAGGCCAGCGGCGCGTGGGTGGCGATGCACCCGGCCGACGCCGACGCCGTCCGCCGGCTGACCGCCACGGAGGCGCAGGCCGCCGTCGACACCGAGGTGGCCTTCCTCGTCGGGCTGGGCGCTCCCCGCGAGGAGGCGCTGGCCGACGTCGGCGGGGCGGAGAACCTGTCCGGCTTCCACCGCATGGCCGTGCCCGACCGCCTGCTCGAGGACGGCGACCACGCCGCCTTCCCGGGATGGGCGCTGCGCGCCGTCCACACGCCCGGCCACACGCCCGGTCACCTCTGCTTCGCCGAGGAGCGCACCGGGCTGCTGTTCTCCGGCGACCACGTGCTGCCGCGGATCAGCCCGAACGTCTCCAGCACCTCCGGCGGCTCCCCGGACCCGCTGCGCGACTACCTCGACTCCCTCGCCGCCGTCCGCGACCTCGACGCGAGCGAGGTGCTGCCCGGGCACGAGTGGCGCTTCCGCGGCCTCGCCGAGCGCACCGACGCACTGACCGCCCACCACGAGCGGCGGCTCACCGAACTGCTCGGCGCGATCCGCGAGCACCCCGGCTCGACGCCGTGGGACCTCGCGGCGTACCTGACCTGGTCGCGGCCGTGGGACCAGTACGCACGGCGGATGCGGATCTTCGCGGTGACCGAGACCGATGCGCACCTGCGGCTGCTCGCCAGCCGGGGGCTGGTGGTCGGCGACGGCGGGGCGGTACCCACGTGGACCCTGGCCGTCCGCTGACCCGGCAGACCTACGCCGCGCTGGCCGGCCGCACGCTCCGCCTCGCCCCGCGGCTCGGCGGCACCCGCCTGGTGGTCGTGGACGGCCCGGCCGGCTCCGGCAAGACCACCTTCGCGGCCCGGCTCGCCGCGGCGCTGGGGCCCGGGACGCCGGTCGTGCACATGGACGACCTCTACGCGGGCTGGACGCTGACCGGCGCGGTGTCCCGGCTGGCCGCGGGCGTGCTCCGCCCGCTGGCGGAGGGCCGGGCGGGCGCGTACCACCGGTACGACTGGGCGGCCGGCCGGTTCTCCGCCGACCTCGTGCCCGTCCCGCCGGCGCCGGTCCTGCTCGTCGAGGGCTGCGGCAGCGCCTCGCGGCGCCTGGACCCGTGGACGGCGACGCGCGTCTGGGTCGAGGCCCCCGAGCCGCTCCGGCTCGCCCGCGGGCTGGCCCGCGACGGCCAGGGCATGGCCGAGGAGTGGCGCCGGTGGCTGGTCACCGAGGCGGTCGCGTTCGCCGCGGAGGACACCCGCCGGCGGGCCGGCCTCCGCGTGGACGGTGCGGCGGACGGTGCGGCCGACGGGTTCGTGCTGCTGCCCTGAGGTCGGGTGGGCCCGGCAGGGCGGCGACGTTTGCGGAGCAGCCGCGCTGCGTACCCCGCCACCGGGGACGACGCCGATCGAGAACGCGGCCGCGCGCCGTCCGTGGAAGGCACCTCGTGAACGGCAAGCGAACCGCAGGCCCCACCGTCCCCCTCACCGACGAGCTGGCCGGGGTCTTCGCACGGATGTCGGGTCTCCTGCTGTCCGCCGAGACGGTGGAGACGTCGCTGAGCCTGCTCAGCTCGCTGGCCCAGGAGAGCGTCACGGGCTCCTGCGGGGCCGGTGTCACGGTGATCGAGGGCCGTCACCGGGTCTCCTCCGGGTCGACCGACGACCGGGTGCGGGCGGCGGACGCGCTGCAGTACGAGATGGACGAAGGTCCCTGCCTCGCCGCAGCGACCGCGCGCGAGGTGGTCCGCGTCGACGACCTCCGGCGGGAGCGCCGCTGGCCGCGTTGGGCCGGTGCGGCGAGCTCCCTGGGTCTGCGGGCCGCGCTGAGCGCCCCGCTGGTCGCCGGGAACGCCGGGCTCGGCGCCATCAAGGTCTACGCCGACCACCCCGGCACGTTCGACCGGCGCAGCGAGCAGTTGCTCACCCTGTTCTCCGCCCAGGCCGCGTTCCTCGTCGCCAACGTCCAGTCCCACGACCGGGCCCGGCGGCTCAGCGAGGGCATGCGGCAGGCGGTGCGCGACCGGGATGTGGTCAGCACGGCCAAGGGCGTGCTCATGGGCCGGCACTCCGTGGACGAGGACACCGCCCTGCGGATGCTCTTCTCCCGGAGCCGCGACCAGGGCGTCGCCCTCGCCGACGCGGCCCGCGCGGTGGTCGACCCGGCCGCCCGCCGCCGCCGGCTGTGACGCAGGACGCGCAGCAGCCGGCCCTGGCCGCCGGCTACGCGCACGCCGATCTGGGCCTGGAGCAGCTGTGGGTGCGGTACTTCGCGCTCGGTGGCACCGCCGATCTCATGGAGGTCGACGCCTACCTCAACGGCCTCGCCCCCGTCCCGGACACCCAGCACGACCTCCTGGCGCACGCCGTCAACGAGCGGCTCGACGAGCTCCTCACCCGCCACCGGGTGCCGTACACGCGGACCTTCCGGGCCGGGCGGCCGGCCAGCGGCCCGCTGGCCGCGGTCGTCACCCTCCTGGAGGTGGCGGGCGCCGCGCCGCCGGAGCGGCTGCCCGCCCTCGTCGCGGCCGCGGGCCGGAAGCTCGGTGTCGAGGTCACCGTGCACCGGATCGACCACGCGCAGAGCTGCCTCGTGCGGCTCGACGCCCCGGGGTCCGGTGACCGGCGCCGCCTGGGGTTGGACAGCACGATGGCCGGCCGGGCGTTCCGCACGGTCCAGGTGGTCGCCTCGGACCGGGACGGCCGGCCGCGCCTGTGGGTGCCGGTGCTCGACGGCGCCGACCGGCTGGGCGTGCTGGAGGTCCGCGTCGAGGAGGAGGCAGACCTGCACGACCCGGCGCTGCGCGACCAGTGCTGGTGGCTGGCCTCCCTGCTCGCCCACGTCCTGGTCTCGCTCGAGGCATACGGCGACGACCTGGAGCGCCGGCGGCGGGTCCGGCCCATGTCGCCCTCGGCCGAGCTGATCTGGCAACTGCTCCCGCCGCTGACCGCGGCCACGGATTCCTTCGTGCTCGCGGGCAGACTGGAGCCGAGCTACGAGGTCGGCGGCGACGCCTTCGACTACGCCCTGTCCGAGAGCACGGTCTCCCTCGGCATCTTCGACGCGGTGGGGCACGGCGTCCGCGCCGGGCTCGTGACCGCGGCCGCGCTGGCCGGGTACCGCAGCGCCCGCCGGGACGACCGCAGCGTGTTCCACCAGGCCGGCGCGATCGACGACGTCGTCGCGCAGAACTTCCCGGGTGGCGAGTTCGTCACCGGCGTCATCGGCGAGGTCGACGTGGCGTCCGGTCGGCTGCGCTACGTCAACGCGGGTCACCCGGCCCCCGTGCTGCTGCGTGGCGGCCGGGTGGTCAAGGAGCTCGAGGGAGGCCGGCGGCTGCCCTTCGGGCTGGGCGACCGGAACCTCACGGTGGGTGAGGAGATGCTGCAGCCCGGCGACTGGCTGGCGCTCCACACCGACGGCATCACCGAGGCCCGGGACGCCGGCGGCACGTGGTTCGGCGAACGGCGCCTCGCCGAGTTCCTCACCCGCGCCATCAGCGCCGGCCAGCCGCCCGCAGAGACGGTCCGCCGGCTCACCGCCGCCGTCCTCGAGCACCAGGGGGGCCTCCTGCAGGACGACGCCACCGTGCTGCTGGCCCGGTGGAAGCAGCCGTGACGACCGCCGTCGCGCGCCCTGCCCGGAGGGTCGTCACGCCGCCGTAACCCCGAGGCCGCACCATGGTGGGGCACCGGCGCGAGGGAGAGATGTGATCGAGCAGGACGAGCACGCGGCCGGACCGGACCTCCCGCTGGCCGGGTACACCGTCGCGGTGACCGCGGCCCGCCGCAAGGAGGAGCTGGGGGCGCTGCTGGACCGCCGGGGCGCCCGCGTGGTCCACGCGCCGGCGATCCGGATCGTGCCGCTGGCCGACGACACCGAGCTGGTGGCCGCCACGCGCCGGGTGCTCGCCGCGCCGGTGGACCTGGTGATCGCCACGACCGGCGTCGGCTTCCGCGGCTGGCTGGAGGCCGCCGACGCCTGGGACCTGCCCCTGGTCGCCCACCTGTCCGGCGCCCGGGTGCTGGCGCGCGGCCCCAAGGCGCGCGGCGCCATCCGCGGCGGCGGGCTGGTCGACGCCTGGTCGCCGGAGTCGGAGTCCTCCGCCGAGGTGCTCGCCCACCTGCTGTCGGGGGCCGAGGGCCCGCTGGCCGGCCGCCGGATCGCGGTCCAGCTGCACGGCGACCCGCTGCCCGACCTGGTCTCCGGCCTCCGGGAGACCGGCGCCGAGGTGCTCACCGTCCCCGTGTACCGCTGGGTGCTGCCCGAGGACGTGACGCCGGTGCGCCGCCTGGTCGCGGCCATCGTGGCCGGCTCGGTCGACGCGGTGACCTTCACCAGCGCACCCGCCGCGGCGAGCCTGCTGCGGGTGGCCGAGGAGGCCGGTCAGCGGGAGGCGCTGGTGGCCGCGTTCGGCGACCGGGTGCAGGCGGTCGCGGTCGGCCCGGTGACGGCGGGGCCGCTGGACGCCGCCGGCATCAACTCCTTCCAGCCCGCCCGCGCGCGCCTGGGCGCGCTCGCCCGCGAGGTGGTGGCCCGGCTGCCCGAGCGGGACCCGGTGCTGGAGGTGGGGCCGCACACGCTGCAGGTGCGCGGCCACGCCGCCGTCGTCGACGGCCGGGTGGTCGAGCTGCCCCCCGGTCCGCTGGCGGTGCTGCGGGAGCTGGCCCGCCGGCCCGGTCGCGTCGTCCCCCGCACCGACCTGGTGACCGCGCTGCCCGGCGGCGGGGACGGGCACGCGGTGGAGATGGCGGTGACCCGGCTGCGCGCGGCGCTCGGGGCCCCGCTGGTGGAGACGGTCGTCAAGCGCGGTTACCGGCTCGCGGTCTAGCTCTCCGCCCGTAGGTCGCGTCGCAGGAGGACCCGCGGGAACCCGTCGAGCACCGACCCGGTGTCGGCGACCTTCACGAAGCCGGCGCGCTCGAACAGCGCCCGGGTGCCGACGTAGGCCATCGTCAGGTCGACCTTCCGCCCGTCGTTGTCCACGGGGTAGGCCTCGACCGCCGGGGCCCCGTGCGCCCGGGCGAGCTCCACGGCGCCCGCGACCAGGTGGTGGGCGATGCCCTGCCCCCGGTGGCCCGGGCGGACGCGGACGCACCACAGCGACCAGACGTCGAGGTCGTCGACGTGCGGGATCCTGCGGTTGCGGGCGAAGCTCGTGCCCGCCCGCGGGTGCACCGCCGCCCAGCCGACGACCTCCTCGCCGTCGTGGGCGAGCACGCCGGGCGGCGGGTCCTCGGCCACCAGTTGCCGCACCCGCTCACCGCGCGCCGGCCCCACCAGCTCCCGGTTCTCCTTGGACGTCGCCAGCCGGTAGCTGAGGCACCAGCAGACGTTGGCGTCCGGCCGCTTCGGGCCGAGGACCGCCGCCACGTCGGGGAAGCTGCTCGCCGGCCGCACCTCGATCGCCATGCCCCGGATCGTGGCACCGCGCACCGACGCCCCGGCGGGTCGCGCGCGCCTCACCGCGCGACCGCTCCGGGGGTGAGCGGGTCGTTCCCGAGAGGTCACACGGGCGCGGCGGTCCGGAAACGGCCCGTTCCTAGCGTCGGGCGGCACAGGAGCCACCCGCCCGGGCGGCCCCGGAGTGCGAGGGATGCGCCGATGACCACCACCCCCACCGCCCGGACGACCGGCGAGGAGGCCGCGCCCGCGCCCGCGCCCCAGGCCCGGCGCGGCTCCCGGTGGATCGACCACTACGACCCGGAGGACCCGCGCTTCTGGGACTCGCCGCAGGGCCGCCCGGTGGCGCGGCGCAACCTCGCCTGGTCGGTGCTCGCCGAGAACATCGGCTTCAGCGTGTGGCAGATGTTCAGCGTCGCCACCGCGGTGCTCGCCTCGATCGGCTACGGGTTCACGAGCGACCAGCTGTTCTGGCTGGTCGCCACCGCCGGGCTGGTCGGCGCGGTCATGCGGGTGCCGTACACGTTCATGCCGGCGCTCCTGGGCGGCCGCAACTGGACCGTGGTCAGCGCCGCCCTGCTGCTGGTCCCGGTCACCCTGCTCACGGTCGCCGCGACCACCGATCAGCCCTACTGGTTCTGGGTGCTGACGGCGGTCACCTGCGGCTTCGGCGGTGGCAACTTCGCCTCCTCGATGGCGAACATCTCGTTCTTCTACCCGGACAAGGAGAAGGGCTTCGCGCTCGGGCTGAACGCGGCCGGCGGGAACATCGGCGTCGCGATCATCCAGCTGGTCGGCCCGCTGGCGGTCACCGCCGGCGCGATCGCCGTCGTCGGTGGCAGCACGGGGACGACGGCGGACGGCGGGGCCCGCTTCGTGCAGAACGTGGCCCTCATCTGGGTGCCGTTCATCGTGCTGGCGGTGGTGGGCGCCTGGTACGGGATGGACAACCTCTCCGGCGCGCGGGCCGACATCGCCGGCCAGGCCGCGATCGCCCGCCGCAGGCAGACGTGGGTGATGTCCTTCCTGTACATCGGCGCGTTCGGCTCCTTCATCGGGTTCTCCGGCGCCTTCCCGCTGGTGCTGGCCAACGAGTTCGCCGCCGACACCTACCGCTACGCCTTCCTCGGCCCGCTGGTCGGCTCGCTGTCCCGGCCGTTCGGCGGCTGGCTGGCCGACCGGGTGGGCGGCGCGAAGGTCACCGTGGTCACCTTCGTCGGCCAGGCCGCGGCGATCGGCACGGCGATCGCGTTCCTGCGTGCCGGCAGCTTCGGCGGCTTCCTGGCCAGCTTCCTGGTGCTCTTCGCGGTCGTGGGCATGACCAACGGCTCGACCTACCGGATGATCCCGATCATCTACCGCGCCGAGGCGGCCGCCGCGCACCCCGGGGACAGCACCGCGGAGGTGCTCTACCGCGCGCGGCGCGACACGGCGGCGGCCGTCGGCATCATCTCGGCGGTCGGCGCCCTGGGGGCGGTGTTCATCCCGCGGGTCGTGTCGGAGTCCTACGGCGCGACCGGTGGCGTGGAGACGGCGCTGCTGGCCTTCTGCGGCTTCTACGTCCTCTGCGTGGCGGTCACCTGGGCGGTCTACCTGCGGCGCGGCACGCTGATGCAGCGCGCCGGCGTGTGAGCGGCCGGCGGCCCCCGGACCGGGCCTCCCGTGGCCCGCGCGGGTGAGCCGGCGCCGTCCCGGGGTGCAGCCGGACGTCCCGACCGACGAAGATCGCCGGGTGACCGCAGCCGAGGAGACCACGACCGGGCGCAGCCTCATCGAGGCCGGGGCCCCGGTGGCGGGGTCGATGAGCGCCGCCGCGGCGACCGTGGTCTTCGAGCCCGCCGCCGCCCGGGTGCAGGTGCACGACGGGTTCGCCGCGGTGCTCCGCCGGGCCGCCGCCGACGCCGCCGGCCTGCCCACCGGCCGCGAGCGGGTGCGGGCCGGGGCCGCGCTCGCCTTCGCGGTCGAGCACGCGGTGACGCTGCACCGCGCCGGGCGGGCGGTGCGCGGCGACGACTTCCTCGCCGACCGCCCGGGCAACCGGCCGGTCGCCGACGAGCTGACCGAGACGGTGCTGCTGGCCGCCCGCGCCTCGACCGACGAGCGCCGGGTGCGGCACCTGGGCTACCTGCTCGCCGAGGTCGCCGTCTCCCCTGACCTCGACCCCGGGGTCGTGGGCCGGGCGCTGCGGCTGGCCGGCGCGCTCGGCTGGCGGCAGCTCGCGCTGCTGGCCGCGGTCGGCCGCCGCGACCGGGTGCCGCTGCCGATGACCCCGCTCGACGACGACCCGCGCGGCTGGACGACGTGGGCTGCGCGGCAGGACGTCGCCGAGCTCCAGCGCACCGGGCTGCTCGACCCGGCGCCGGCCCAGCCGCGACCCGGCGGCGCGGCGCTGCCCCGCCTCCGGATGGCCGACCTGCGGCTGACCCGCAGCGGGGTGCTCGTGCACCGGCTGCTCGTGCTGGAGGTGCTCCGCGAGGACGCGGTGACCGCCGCGCTCGCCGACCTGGGCCTCCCGCGCAGCTGACCCGCCGGATCGTCACCGCTTCGTGATCCGCGCGGTGGTGCCGACCGCCCTCCCCGGCACGTCTTCCCCGGCAGAGGACCCGGAGGGAGCCCGTCATGCCCGTCGGCCGGCACGCGCGGCCGGAGAGCGCAGCCGTCGTCGCCGCGCGCCAGCTGGCCGAGGAGGCGCACCACCGCCGGGCCCTCGGGGGATCCCTCCCCCGCCGCTACCGGCTCCTCGACGCCCGCCGCGCGACGAGCACGGTGTCGGGCACCGGGTTGCCGGTCCGCTCCGCCGCCCCCGGGTCGCGCACGCGGACCTCGGTGACGACGTCGGACCACTCGTCCGGGTCGAGCACGGCCGCGACGTCCTCGGCGGTGTAGAGCACCCCGGGCTCGTGGGCGTGGTGCTCCCCGTGGCCCCATCCGTCGCCGAGCAGGTGCCCGACCACCAGCAGCGTCCCGCCGGGCGCCACCGCCGCCGCCAGCCGCCGGAACACCTCGGCACGGTCCGCCCAGGTCGCGTGCAGGTAGTGCGCCGTCACCAGGTCGAAGCCGCCCGCCGGCGGGGCCCACTGCTCCACGTCGGCGTGCACCCACTCGACCCGGTCCGCCAGCCCGCGGGCCCGCGCCGCCGCGGCGGCCCGCTCCAGGGCCACCGGTGAGAAGTCCACCGCGGTGACCCGCCAGCCCCGCTCCGCGAGCCACAGGGCGTCCCCGCCCTCGCCGGCCCCGGCGTCCAGCGCCGTGCCCGCCGGCAGCCCGGCCGCCTCCTCGACGAGCTGCCGGTTGGGCCGGCCGCTCCACACCGCCGATGCCGACCGGTACAGCTCGTCGTAGGTCTCGCGGTCGGTGGCGCTCACGCCGCCACCTCCCGCCGCCGGGCGACCGCGTCCCGGGCGTCCTCCTGGATCAGGTCGGCGTTGATCATCGCCCCGGCTCGGAGGCCCTGCGCCGCGGCCACGACCACCTGCGCGCTCACGTCGCCGGTGTTGCCGGCGACCCAGACGCCGGGCACGTCGGTGCGCCCGGTCGGGTCGGCGGGCAGGTGCGTGCCCAGCACCGCGCCGTGCATCTCCACCGGCACCGGCACGGCCCCGAGGTCGGCCAGCAGCTCGGCGTTGGCGACCATCCGGGTGGCGACGACGACGGCGTCCCGCTCGACCAGCTCGCCGGAGGCCAGCCGGACCGCGGCGGCGCCCTCGAGCCCGGCCACCTCGCCGTGGACGATGCGCACCCCCCGCGCCTCGAGCTGCTCGCGCTCCTCCTCGGTCGGCTCGGCGCCGGTGTGCACGAAGAGCACCACGTCGTCGGTCCACTGCCGCCAGAGCCCCGCGGCGTGCACCCCCATCGGGCCGGTGCTCACGATGCCGACCGCCCGGTCCCGGACCTCCCAGCCGTGGCAGTAGGGGCAGTGCAGCACCGTGCCGCCCCAGCGCTCGTCGACGCCGGGGATCGCGGGCAGCTCGTCGGTCAGGCCGGCGGCCAGCAGCAGCCGGCGGGCGCGCACGGACCCGCCGCCCTCCAGGGCGACCCGGAAGCCGCCGTCCTCGCGCCGCACGCCCACGACCCGGCCGGGGACGACGGTGCCGCCGTAGCCCTCCACCTCGCCCCGGCCGATCGCGTACAGCTCGGCGGGGGGCGTGCCCTCCCGGCCGAGGTAGTTGTGCACGTGCCCGGCCGGGGCGTTGCGGGGCTCTCCCGCGTCCACCACCAGCACGCTGCGCCGGGCGCGGGCCAGGGTGAGCGCTCCGCTCAGGCCCGCCGCGCCACCTCCGATGACCACCACGTCGTACCGCTCGTCCATGGCGCCCACTGTCGGCCCAGGCGGGCGACTCCGGCAAGCATGATTGCTGGAGTGGCAAACTTGGCGGCATGACCGACGACGACGTCCTGGCCACCGTGGGCCCGCGGCTGCGCGCGCTGCGCACCGAGCGCGGCTCGACCCTCTCCGACGTCGCCGCCACCACCGGCATCTCGGTGAGCACGCTGTCCCGGCTGGAGTCCGGCGGGCGGCGGCCCACCCTGGAGCTGCTGCTGCCGCTGGCCCGCGCCTACGGCGTGGCGATCGACGACCTGGTCGACACCCCGGCGCCGGCCGACCCACGGGTGCACGGGCGCCCGATCGAGCGGGAGGACGGCATGACGATGGTGCCGCTGACCCGGCAGACCGGTGGCCTGCAGTCGTTCAAGATGATCCTGCCCGCCCGGTGGCGGGTGACCGAGACCGACCAGAAGACGCACGAGGGCTACGAGTGGCTCTACGTGCTCTCCGGCCGGATCCGGCTGCTGCTCGGCGCGCGCGACTTCGTGCTCGGGCAGGGCGAGGTGGTCGAGTTCGACACCCGCGTGCCCCACACCTTCTCCAACCCGTTCCCGGAGCCGGCCGAGGCGCTGGTGCTCTTCGGCCCGCAGGGCGAGCGGATGCACGTCCGCGCCCGCCCGGCGACCGGAGCTCAGGCCGAGCGGGCGTAGGCGGCCGGCGTCGTCGCCAGCATCCGGCGGAAGTGCCGGGTCAGGTGGGCCTGGTCGTAGAAACCGGCCGCCGTCGCCACCTGCGCGGCCGGCACCCCGTCGAGCAGCAGCCGGCGGGCGAGGTCGATCCGCCGGCCGGTCAGGTAGCGGTGCGGCGGCAGGCCGTGCCGCCGGGTGAACGCCCGGACCAGATGCGTCGGGGTGACACCGAAGCGGCCGGCGGCCACCCCCAGGTCCACGCCCTCGACCAGCCGCGCGTCCAGCAGCTCCCGCAGCGCGTCGGCCACCCGGGAGTCGCGGACGGTGCCGGGCGGCGCGACCACCCGGTCCAGCTGCTGCCCGAGCCGCTCGATCACGAACGCCAGCCGGCTCTGCGCCTCGAGGTCCTCCGAGTGCGGGGTGAGCGCCGCGTGCAGCCGGGAGACCCGGTCGCGCAGCACGTCGTCGGCGAACTCCGGCCGGTCCACGGCCCGCCCCACCCGCTCGGCCCCGAGCGCCTCCGGCTCCAGGTAGAGCACCCGCTTGCGGAAGCCCGTCGGCAGCTCGGACCGCCCGTCGTGCGGCACGCCCGGCGGCAGGAGCGTCACGACGGCCCGCGAGGCGCCGTGCGCGTGCCGGTCGAGGTCGTAGCGGACCGCTCCGTCGTCGACCAGCAGCAGCGTCCACGCGTCGTGGGTGTGCGACGGGTAGGCGTGGTCGGGGAACCGGGCGTGCAGCACCTCGGTCAGCCCGGGCACCCGCGGGCGCCAGGCCACCACCTCGGCCGGGCCTGTCACGTCAGGAACGTACAAGACCCCAGGGCGGTGGCGACGCGACGCTGGACGCCATGACGATCGCGCAGACCGCCTCCGAGAGCACGCCCGGCACCGTCGCCGTCCCCGGCGAGTCGGGCCCGCCCTGGCCGACGAAGATCGTCGTCCTCCTGCGCGAGGGGCTGCTGCCCTGGCAGGAGCTCAACGTCACCGCGTTCCTGGCCGGCGCGGTGGCGGCGGCGATCCCCGAACTGATCGGCCGCCCGTACGAGGACGCCGACGGCACCCGGTACCTGGCCATGATCCGTCAGCCGGTGCTCGTGATGACCGGCTCGGCGGACGTGCTCGCCACGGCCAGGGAGCGATCGCTGCAGCGCGGGCTGCCGACGTCGGTGTTCACCGCGGACCTGTTCGCCACGGGTGGGGACGCCGAGAACCGCGCCGCCGTCCGGGCGGTGGCCGCCGCCGACCTCGACCTCGTCGGCATCGCCCTGCACGGCCCGAAGAACGCCGTCGACAAGGTGGTCAAGGGCGCCCGGATGCACCCGTGAGCCCCTTCCGGCGTTCTGTGCGCAGAGCGCCGCGTCAGAGGGTGACGACGAGGGCGCCGTCCTCCTCGTGCACCGGGTAGACGCGGATCGGGGCGGCGCCGCTGGTCGAGGCGCCGTCGGCCCAGCGGTAGGCGTACTGGTGCAGCGGGCAGACCAGCACGTCGACGTCGGTCTGCCCGTCGGCCAGCGGCCCGCCGGCGTGCGGGCAGGCCGCCTGGGTCGCGTGCAGCGAGCCGTCGCGCAGCCGGAACACCGCGATCTGCACCCCGCCCG
>NZ_SSXB01000047.1:0-7730 GCF_021698995.1 Blastococcus sp. KM273129
GGGCGGGGGCGGCGGTGCGCTCGGACAGCACCGTCACCGGGTGCCCTCGTGCGCGGTCGCGCGCGGGCAGCAGGGCACCACGGGATCCCTTCGAACCGGGGGCGGAACTCCCCCACTGTAGCCCCGGCCCGTCCCGAGGCCGCCGCGCGGCATGACCTCGGATGACTAGGGTTGATCACGTTGCTGCCGCCGGTGCAGCGGGTAGGGCCCGACCCGACGACGCCGTTCCGTCCTCCGGGCCCACCAGCCCACCGGCGGCCGGCCGCGCCCGGGCACGACGTCAGGCCTACCTCGAGGGAGAACCGACCAGATGGACACGCGCAGCACCGGGCCGGAAGCACCGGCCGAGGCCGCGACCGACGCGCCGACCGGCAGCCCGGCGCAGCCGCAGCCGACCCTCCCCGACGGCTTCGGGGACCTCGACCGCCGCGCCATCGACACCGCCCGCGTGCTCGCGATGGACGCCGTCCAGAAGGTCGGCAACGGCCACCCCGGCACCGCGATGAGCATGGCCCCCACGGCCTACCTGCTGTTCCACAAGTGGCTGAAGCACGACCCCAGCGACCCGAACTGGGTCGGCCGCGACCGGTTCGTCCTGTCCATGGGGCACTCCAGCCTGACGCTCTACGTGCAGCTGTTCCTCGCCGGCTACGGCCTCGAGGTGGAGGACCTCCAGGCGCTGCGCACCTGGGGCTCCAAGACCCCGGGTCACCCCGAGGTCAACCACACCCCGGGCGTGGAGACGACGACCGGCCCGCTGGGCCAGGGCGTCGGCAACGCCGTGGGCATGGCGATGGCAGCCCGCCGCGAGCGCGGGCTGCTCGACCCCGACGCCCCCGAGGGCGAGAGCCTGTTCGACCACACCATCTGGTGCTTCGCCTCCGACGGCGACATGGAGGAGGGCGTCAGCGGCGAGGCGTCGTCGCTGGCGGGCACGCAGAAGCTCGGAAACCTGGTGGTCGTCTACGACGACAACCGCATCTCCATCGAGGACGACACGACCGTCGCCTTCACCGAGGACGTCGCGGCCCGCTACGAGGCCTACGGCTGGCACGTGCAGACCGTGGACGACGGCGAGGACCTCGCCGCCGTGGACGCAGCCTTCGCCGCCGCCGAGGCGGAGACCGGCCGGCCGTCGTTCATCCAGCTCCGCACGATCATCGCCTGGCCCGCGCCGAACAAGCAGAACACCGGGGCCTCGCACGGCTCCGCGCTGGGCGAGGACGAGGTCCGCGCCACCAAGGAGATCCTCGGCTTCGACCCCGAGCGCACCTTCCAGGTCGACGACGAGGTGCTGGCCCACGCCCGCTCGGTGGTGGAGACCGGCCGCGCCGCCCGCGCCGAGTGGGACGAGGCGTTCGCCGCCTGGGAGCAGGCCAACCCCGAGGGCGCCGCGCTGCTGGCCCGCATGCGCGAGCGCCGGCTGCCGGAGAACTGGGCCGAGGGGCTGCCGACCTTCCCCGCCGACGCGAAGGGCGTGGCCACCCGCAAGGCCTCGGGCAAGGTGCTGGCCGAGCTCTACCCGCGGCTCCCTGAGCTGTGGGGCGGGTCGGCCGACCTGGCGGAGAGCAACAACACCGCGGTGGAGGGCGAACCGTCGTTCCTGCCCGCCGACCGGCAGACCAAGATGTGGTCCGGCGGCCCCTACGGACGCACCATCCACTTCGGCGTCCGCGAGCACGCCATGGGCGCGGTGATGAACGGCATCGCCCTGCACGGCGGCACGCGCGTGTACGGCGGCACCTTCCTCACCTTCTCCGACTACATGCGCGGCGCGGTGCGGCTGGCCGCGCTCATGCAGCTCCCGGTCACCTACGTCTGGACCCACGACTCCATCGGGCTCGGCGAGGACGGGCCCACCCACCAGCCCATCGAGCACTTCGCCGCGCTGCGCGCCATCCCGGGGCTCGACGTCGTCCGCCCCGCGGACGCCAACGAGGTCACCGTCGCCTGGCGCACGATCCTGGAGAACAACGACCGGCCCGCCGGCCTGCTCCTGTCCCGGCAGAACCTGCCCGTGTTCGACCGCGAGCAGTTCGCCTCCGCCGAGGGCGTGGCCCGCGGCGCCTACGTCCTGGCCGAGGCGTCGGGCGGCAGCCCCGAGGTGATCCTGCTGGGGACCGGCTCCGAGGTGCAGATCGCCGTCGCCGCGCGGGAGCGGCTGGAGGCCGAGGGCGTCCCGACCCGCGTGGTCTCCGTGCCCTGCGTCGAGTGGTTCGCCGACCAGGACCAGGCCTACAAGGACGAGGTGCTCCCGCCCTCGGTCCGCGCCCGGGTGAGCGTGGAGGCCGGCGTGCCGATGGGCTGGCGCGAGTTCGTCGGCGACGCGGGCCGGATCGTCGGGCTCACCCACTACGGCGCCAGCGCCGCCTTCTCCGTGCTCTACGAGGAGTTCGGCCTGACCGACGAGGCGGTCGTCTCCGCGGCGCGGGAGAGCCTCGAGGCGGCCCGCGCCGGGAACGCCGTCCCCGCCGGCCCGGTGGCCGCCACCGGCGGCCTCCCCCACCCCACCGGCGACCGCTGAAGCAGAAGGAGCCCGTCGCCCCCCAGCCCTCGCGAGCTCGGGCCGGGGCCCTGCGACAGGGCCGTTCCAGAACCTCACCAGAAGGGCTGACGAACATGGCACAGAACGAGAAGCTGGCCGAGCTCTCCTCGGCCGGGGTCGCCGTCTGGCTCGACGACCTGTCCCGCGACCGCATCCGCAGCGGCAACCTGCAGTCGCTCGTCGACGAGCACTCCGTCGTCGGCGTCACCACCAACCCGACGATCTTCGCGGCGGCGATCAGCGGCTCGGAGTCCTACGACGACCAGCTGCACGCCCTCGCCGTCCGCCAGGTGAGCGTCGAGGAGGCGCTGCGGACCATCACCGCCGCCGACGTCCGCGACGCCTGCGACCTGCTGCGGCCGGTGGCCGAGCGGCAGCCGGGTGACGGGCGGGTCTCCCTGGAGGTGGCCCCCGGGCTGGCCGACGACACCGATGCGACGGCCGCCGAGGCCGCGCACCTGTGGTGGCTGGTCGACCGGCCGAACCTGTTCATCAAGATCCCGGCCACCGAGGCCGGGCTCCCGGCGATCACCGAGACGATCGCCAACGGCATCAGCGTCAACGTCACCCTCATCTTCAGCCTCGAGCGGTACAAGGCGGTCATGGACGCCTACCTCGCCGGCCTGGAGAAGCGGGTCGCCGAGGGCGGGTCGCTCGACGGCATCGCCTCGGTGGCGTCGTTCTTCGTGTCCCGGGTGGACAGCGAGATCGACAAGCGCCTCGACGCGGCGGGTGCGGACGCGTCGCTGAAGGGCAAGGCCGGCGTGGCCAACGCCCAGCTGGCCTACCAGGCGTACGAGGAGGTCTTCTCCAGCGACCGCTGGAAGGCCCTCGAGGCGGAGGGCGCGGTCGCGCAGCGTCCGCTGTGGGCCTCCACGGGGGTCAAGAACCCCGAGTACTCGGACACGATGTACATCAGCGAGCTGATCGCCCCGGGCACGGTGAACACCATGCCCGAGAAGACGTTGATGGCCTACGCCGACCACGGCACCCCGGGCACGCCGGTGCAGAAGTCCTACGACGACGCCGCCGCGGTCATGCAGGCGGTGCGCGACGCCGGCGTGGACCTCGACGACGTGTTCCGGGTGCTCGAGGAGGAGGGCGTGCAGAAGTTCGTCGACTCCTGGGACGAGCTCACCACCTCCGTGCGCGAGCAGCTGGAGGACAAGGCGTGACGCTCCAGGTCACCCGCGCCGACCTGGACGTCCCCGGGCCGCTGCGCACGGAGCTCGAGCAGGACGACGTCGCCGCCCGCCTGGCGCGCAAGGACGCGACGCTGTGGGGGCCCGACGCCGAGAGCGAGGCCGCGGTGCGGCTGGGGTGGCTGGACCTCCCGGCCACGTCGCGGTCGCTGCTCGCCTCGCTCGCCGAGCTGCGGGCCGAACTGGTCGCCGAGGGCCTGGACCGCATCGTCCTGTGCGGCATGGGCGGCTCGTCGCTCGCCCCGGAGGTCATCTGCCGGACCGCCGGTGTGCCGCTGGTCGTGCTCGACACCACCGACCCGGGCCAGGTGCTCGCGGCCATGACCGACCTGGAGCGCACCGTCGTGGTGGTGAGCTCCAAGTCGGGCGGCACCGTGGAGACGGAGAGCCAGCGCCGGGCGTTCGTGGCCGCGTTCGCCCGCGCCGGGCTCGACGAGGCCGAGACCGGCCGGCGCTTCGTCGTCGTCACCGATCCCGGCTCCCCGCTCGCCGAGACCGCCTCGGCCATGGGTGCCCGGGCGGTGTTCCTCGCCGACCCCACCGTCGGCGGGCGGTACAGCGCGCTGTCGGCCTTCGGGCTGGTGCCCTCGGCGCTGGCCGGGGCCGACGTCACCGCGCTCGTCGACGACGCCGAGCGGCTGGCCGAGCGGCTGGCCGAGCCGGGCAACCCCGCGCTGGAGCTGGGCGTGGCGCTGGGTGCGGCGTTCCGAGCCGACCGCGACAAGCTCGCGCTCGCCGACGCCGGGGAGACCCCGATCGAGGGCTTCGGCGACTGGGCCGAGCAGCTCATCGCCGAGTCGACGGGCAAGGAGGGCCGCGGCATCCTGCCCGTCGTGCTGGAGTCCCCGGAGGCGCCCGGCGGCTCGGGGCCCGACGTGCTGCTGGGCCTGGTCGGTGCCGACGCCCCGCCGGCCGGTCCGGCGGTCTGCGTCACCGGTCCGCTGGGGGCGCAGTTCCTCGGCTGGGAGTACGCCACCGCCGTCGCCGGACGGGTCCTGGGCATCAACCCCTTCGACCAGCCCAACGTGACCGAGAGCAAGGAGAACACCCAGGCGATCCTCGCCGCCGGGCTGCCCGACGAGCCGGCCGAGGCCACGATCGGCGCGGTGGAGATCCGCGGCACCGCCGAGCTGCTCCAGGGGGTGGACCTCACCTCCCACGACGGGCTGTCGCTGACGCTGGACGCGCTGCTGGCCGCCGTCCCGCCCCGCGGTTACCTGGCCGTCATGGCCTACCTGGACCGGCTCCGGGACGCGCGCGCCGCCGAGGTCCGCGCCGCGCTGGCGAAGCGCACCGAGCAGGCGGTCACCTTCGGGTGGGGCCCGCGCTTCCTGCACTCCACCGGGCAGTACCACAAGGGCGGGCCGCAGGTCGGGGTCTTCCTGCAGATCACCGGCGCCGCTGACGAGGACCTGCCGGTCCCCGACCAGCCGTACACCTTCGGCACCCTGCAGGCGGCACAGGCCGCCGGCGACCGCAAGGCGCTGGCCGATCGGGACCGCCCGCTGCTCCACCTGCACCTGACCGACCGGGCGGCGGGCATCGACCAGCTGCTCACCGCGTTGCACTGCTGAGGGCGGCGAGCCGGCCGGGGAGCCGCCCGAGCCGCGCCCGCCCCTCCCCGCCGTCCGGTCCGCCCGGACCGGACGGCGGGCCCCCGACCACGAGGACGGACGATGACCTCCCACCCGCTGCGCGGTCCGCGATGATCGTCAATCCGCTGCGCGACCCCCGGGACCGGCGACTGCCCCGGGTGCCCGAACCGTGCGCCCTGGTCGTCTTCGGCATCACCGGGGACCTGGCGCGGAAGAAGCTGCTGCCCGCCGTCTACGACCTCGCCAACCGGGGGCTGCTGCCGACCAACTTCGCCCTCCTCGGGTTCGCCCGGCGCGACTGGGGCGACACGGAGTTCGCCGAGCTCGCCCGCGACGCGATCCGCCAGCACGCCCGCACCCCCTGGCGCGAGGAGGTGTGGGAGCGGCTGGCCGGCAGCGTCCACTTCGTCCAGGGGTCGTTCGACGACGACACCGCGTTCGACGAGCTCGCCGCGGCGCTCGGCGAGCTCGAGGGGACGCACGGCATCGGCGGTAATGCCGCGTTCTACCTGTCGATCCCCCCGGGGATGTTCCCGGTGGTGCTCAAGCAGATGCAGCGCACCGGCATGGCCGAGAACACCCCCGGGCGGTGGCGCCGCGTCGTCGTCGAGAAGCCCTTCGGCACCGACCTGGCCTCCAGCCGGGAGCTCAACGCGCTCGTCGACTCGGTGTTCAGCGCCGACGACGTCTTCCGCATCGACCACTACCTGGGCAAGGAGACCGTCCAGAACCTGATGGCGCTGCGGTTCGCCAACAGCCTGTTCGAGCCGGTCTGGAACGGCCACCACGTGGACTCGGTGCAGATCACCATGGCCGAGGACGTCGGCATCGGCGGCCGGGCGGGCTTCTACGAGAAGACCGGCGCGGCCCGCGACGTGCTGCAGAACCACCTGCTGCAGCTGCTGGCCCTGACCGCGATGGAGGAGCCGGTCGAGTTCTCGGCGGAGGAGATCCGCACCGAGAAGCTCAAGGTGCTGCGGGCGGTCTCGCTGCCCGAGGACCTCTCGACCTTCGCGGTCCGCGGGCAGTACGAGCAGGGGTGGCTCGCCGGGGAGCGCGTCCGGGCCTACCGGCAGGAGGAGGGGGTCGACCCGGCGTCGACGACCGAGACCTTCGCGGCGGTGCGGCTGGGCGTGGAGACCCGCCGCTGGGCGGGCGTGCCCTTCTACCTCCGCGCAGGCAAGCGGCTGCCCCGCCGGGTCACCGAGATCGCCCTGGTCTTCAAGCGTGCGCCGCACCTGCCCTTCGCCGACACCGACACCGAGGAGCTGGGCAACAACCAGCTCGTCGTCCGCGTGCAGCCCGACGAGGGGGTCACCCTCAAGTTCGGGTCGAAGGTCCCCGGCAGCGTGATGGAGGTCCGGGACGTGTCCATGGACTTCCTCTACGGCGAGCAGTTCACCGAGACCAGCCCCGAGGCCTACGAGCGGTTGCTGCTCGACGTGCTCCTCGGCGACGCGACGCTCTTCCCGCGCAACGCCGAGGTGGAGGCCTCCTGGGCGGTGATCGATCCGCTGGAGGAGTTCTGGGCCGGTTCGGCGCCCGCGCCGTACCGGGCCGGTGAGTGGGGGCCGCGCGCGGCCGACGCGATGCTGGCCGCCGAGGGCCGCCGCTGGCGGCGGCCGTGACCGGCGGGCGCGCGACCGGCCTGCAGCCACGAGCGGAGGAGACCCCGTGACGACCCTCTGGGACACCACCGGTTCTGCGGTGGTCAAGGAACTGGCCGCCCAGCGCCGCACCGGCGGCGCCGTCCTCTCCGGCGTGGCGCTCACGCTGGTGGTCGTGGCCGACGAGAGCCGGGTGGCCGAGGCCGAGGAGGCCGCGACCCACGCGGCCGAGATGCACCCCTGCCGGGTGCTCGTCGTGGTCCGCCGCCAGATCGACGCGCCGGTCCCCCGGCTCGACGCCGAGGTGGTCATCGGGGGGCGGCTGGGCCCGGGCGAGGCGGTGGTCATGCGGATGTACGGCCGCCTGGCGCTGCACGCCGAGTCCGTCGTCCTCCCGCTGCTGGCCGCGGACGCACCGGTGGTCGCCTGGTGGCACGCGCCGGCGCCCGAGCAGCTGGCCACCGACGCGCTGTCCGTCGTCGCCGACCGCCGGATCACCGACAGCTCCCTCGCCGAGGACCCGCTCGCCGCGCTGCGCACGCGCGGGCAGGACTACGTGCCCGGCGACACCGACCTGGCCTGGACCCGGGGCACCGCGTGGCGGGCCACGCTCACCTCCACCCTCGACGCCGTGGCCGGCCGCCGCGGCGAGCCGGTCCGGGTGCGCAGCGGGCAGCTCACCGGGGACCCGCGGAACCCCACCGCGCAACTGCTCGCCGGGTGGCTGGCCGCCCGGCGAGCAGTTGCGCGGTGGGGTTCCGCGGGTCCCCGGTGAGCTGCC
>NZ_SSXB01000047.1:7809-37019 GCF_021698995.1 Blastococcus sp. KM273129
CCTCCACGGGGAGCGGAACGCCGGGGAGCCCGCGCCCACCGACGTCCGACCGGGGAGGACCTCGTGAGAACTGACCCTCCCGCCGCCCACCACTCGCAGGCCGGCGCCGGGCCCCAGCAGGAGGGCCAGGTGGCGGACGTCGTCATCGAACCCGACGCCGACCGGCTGGCCCGGTCGGTCGCCGAGGCGCTCGTCGCCCGGCTCGCGGCCGCCCAGGCGGTGCACGGCACCGCGTCGGTCGTGCTGACCGGTGGCGGCATCGGCATCGCGGTGCTGGAGCGGGTGGCCGGCCTGGCCGCCGAGCCGGTGCGGGAGACGGTCGACTGGACCGCCGTCGACGTCTGGTGGGGCGACGAGCGCTTCGTCCCCGCCGGCGACGCCGAGCGCAACGAGGGGCAGGCCCGGACGGCGCTGCTCGACCGCGTCGGCGTGCCCGCGGAGCGGGTGCACGCGATGCCCGCCGCGGACTCGGGCGCCTCCCCCGAAGAGGCCGCCGAGGCCTACCTCGCCGAGCTCCGCGCCCACGCCGGCGGGGCCGGCCTGCCCCGTTTCGACGTGCTGCTGCTGGGCATGGGGCCCGAGGGCCACACGGCGTCGATCTTCCCGGGGTCGCCGGCGGTCCGCGACGAGCGACCGGTGGTCGCGGTGCGCGACTGCCCCAAGCCGCCGCCGACCCGGATCAGCCTCGGTTACCCGGCGATCAACAGCGCCGAGGAGGTGTGGGTGCTCGTCACCGGCGAGGGCAAGGCCGAGGCCGTGGCCGCCGCGCTGGGCGGCGCCGACCCCGCCGACATCCCGGCGGCCGGGGTGCACGGCAGGCGCGCCACCCGCTGGCTGCTGGATGCCGGCGCGGCGTCACGCCTGCCCCGCGCCGGAGGTTGAGTCAGCCGCCGCGGCGCACGCGCAGCCGGTCGAGGGCCTCCTCGAGCAGGGCGTCGCCGTCGGCGTCGCTGCGCCGCTCGCGTACGTAGGCCAGGTGGGTCTTGTACGGCTCGATCCGCGGCGCGGGCGGCGGGGCGGCGCTGTCCTGCCCGGCGGGCAGCCCGCAGCGCGGGCAGTCCCACAGCTCGGGGACCTCGGCCTCGCTCGCGAGCACCACGCGGGTCTCGTGCCCGTTGGCGCACCAGTAGGGGATCCTCCGGCGGGGTGCGGACTCGCCGCGCTCCACCTCGCCGACCGGACCCGCCCCGACCCGGGTGCCCCGGATCGCATTCCCACCAGCCACGTGTGCCCCCTGATCGTCCGTCCGGGCGCGGCGCCGCCGGCACCGCGGGAGGAGTCTAGGGCCTGGGCAGCCGCTTCCCGGTCACTTTTCCGCGCCGGTTGTGAAGCGGCCCACTCACGGGCAGGTCAGGGCGTGACCTTGATCAGGATGCCGAGGCCGACGATGCACACGGTCCACACCAGCGCGGTCAGCACGGTCAGCCGGTTGAGGTTCTTCTCGACCACCGACGACCCGGACAGCGAGGAGGAGACCGAGCCGCCGAACATCGAGGACAGACCGCCCCCCTTGCCGCGGTGCAGCAGGATGAGCACCACGAGCAGCAGGCTGCTGAGCACCAGCAGCACGTTGAGGACCAGCTCCATCGACCTCTCCGGAAGGTTGTCGGCGACCGGCGACCGACGCCAGTTCTCCGCCCGAGGGTAGCCGACGGACCGCACCCCGCGGTCCAGCCCTGCCGGGAAGGGCGCCCCCGCGGATCAGCCGCCCGCGGCGGGCGCCCGTCAGCGGACGCCGGCGGTGGCCACGTCGTAGCCGTCGTACGGCCGCATGACCAGACCGTTGCGCAGCCGCTGCCCCGCGAGCAGCTGGATGCGGGTCTCGGCCAGCGGCACGTAGGCCGCCCGGTCCTGCGCCGCGGCGGCGACCTCGGCCCACCGGGCGTCCCCCGCCCGGGCGCGGTCGACGAGGGAGTCGATCTCCGGATCGGCCAGCCGCGCGTAGTTCGGGTTGCCCACCCGGGCGATGCTCCGCCCGTCGACGAGGGGCACGAGGAACGACCCCGGCGTCGGGAAGTCGGCCGTGCGGGTGGCGAGGACCAGCCCGTAGCCGCTCGCGGCGACGTTGTCCGGGTTGCCGACGTCGGTGGCGTAGAAGGTGGCCGGGTCCAGCGGCCGGACCTCGACGTCGATCCGGACCTCGGCGAGCTGGGCGGCGATCTCCTCGGCGACGTCGACGCTGCTGCTCACGTCGGGGACCGCCAGGACGGTGGTGAACCCGTCGGGCCGGCCGCACTCCTCGAGAGCGGCGCGGGCAGCGTCGAGATCGGGCTCCAGCTCACCGGCGTCGGGGCCGCCGGCCAGCGCCCGCGGCCACAGGGTGCTGCTGCGCACCGCGTCGACCGCACCGCCGAGCGCCTCCTGGATGCCGCGGCGGTCGATGGCGGCGGCGACGGCGGCGCGGCAACCGGCGTCGTCCATCGGGACGACGTCGGTGGGCAGCGCGAGCAGGCGGACGGCGCCGGTGGTGACGTCGTCGACCCGGTCCAGCAGCTCCTCGCCACCGTCCCCGGCCAGGCGGGCCGTCGTCGCCGGCATGACCCCGGTGCCCGAGAGGTCGAGGTCCGCGGAGCCGGCGAGCAGCGCCTGGTCCCGGGCCAGGCCGGAGAGCCCGGTGCGCACCACGACGGCGTCGGGCAGCGCCGTGCGCACCTCGTCGGTGGAGGGGTCCCACTCGGGGTTGCGCTCCAGCAGGATGCCGGTCTCGGGGTCCACCGAGGAGACCGCGTAGGGGCCCGAGGACACCGGGTCGGCGCCGTACTCGCCGCGGGTGTCGGCCTCGGCCGGCACCGGGCTGGCCGACGGCAGCGCCAGCACGTACGGGAGGTCCGGCTGCGGGGCCCGCAGCCGGAAGACGATCGTGCGCTCGTCGGGCGTCTCGATCGAGGACAGGACCGGGTCGTCCTCCTCGGTGGAGTACGGGCCCGGGTAGGGGTTGGCGGGGTCGTCGAGCAGGCCGACCAGGTAGGTGGGGCCGCCGACGATCACGTCCGAGGCGAACGAGCGCTGGATGCCGTACTTGACGTCCCCGCTGGTGATCGGCCGGCCGCTCTCGAAGCGGACGCCCTCCTTCAGCGTGAAGGTCCAGCTCAGCCCGTCCTCGGAGACCGTCCCGAGGTCGGTGGCGAGGTCGGGCACCAGCTCGGTCGTCCCCCCCGGCGCGCTGGCGAACGTCACCAGGGTGCGGGCGTAGAGCCGCATCAGGTTCCACACGCCGGGCAGGTAGGAGCGCTGCGGGTCCAGGCTGTCCAGGGTGGGGGCGACGACCCGCAGCGTGCCGCCGCGCTCGTCCGACGGCGACCGGACGCCCTCGACGCCGGCGTCGGGACCGTCGCCCAGCACCGGCACGTCGGCCCGCCCGCCCGCGCCGCCGAGGCAGCTGACGGCGAGGACGACGACCAGCGCGATGACCGCCGCCGAGCCGAGCAGGCGCCGGCGCGACCAGCCACGGGCCCAGCCCGGCAGCCGATCCGCCGTCGAAGGCTCCACCTGCTGCCCACCCCCATCCGTGTCCGGCCGGGGGCGGGCAGCAGGGTTCAGCTACCGCCCGCGGCGATCCGGCAGATCTGCGCGAACTCGTCGGCGTCCAGGCTGGCCCCGCCGACGAGCGCACCGTCGATGTCCGCCCCGGCCAGGATCCCGGCCGTGTTCGCGGCCTTCACCGACCCGCCGTAGAGGATACGGACGGCCGCGCCCGTCTCGTCGCCGAAGCGCTCGGCGAGCCGCGCCCGCAGCGCCCCGCAGACCTCCTGCGCATCGTCGGGCGTGGCGACCTCGCCGGTGCCGATGGCCCACACCGGCTCGTAGGCGACGACCAGGCCGGCGACCTGCTCGGCGGAGAGCCCCTCGAGCGCCGCGTCCAGCTGCCGGGTGCAGTGGGCGACGTGCTCGCCGGCCCGGCGGACGTCGAGCCCCTCCCCCACGCACAGGATCGGCACCAGGCCGTGCCGGAGCGCCGCCTGCACCTTCGCGGCGACGACCGCGTCGTCCTCCCCGTGCAGCGCCCGCCGCTCGGAGTGCCCGACGGTGACGTAGCCGCAGGCCAGGGCGCTCAGCATGCCGCCGCTGACCTCACCGGTGTAGGCCCCGGAGTCCTGGGCGGAGAGGTCCTGGGCGCCGTAGCCGATGTCGAGCTTGTCGCCGGCCACCAGGGTCTGCACGCTGCGCAGCGCGGTGAACGGTGGGAGGACGACGACCTCGGCGGCCTCGAGCTCCTTCTCCTTGAGCGTGAACACCACCTTCTGGACCAGGCCGATGGCCTCCAGGTGGGTCAGGTGCATCTTCCAGTTGCCGGCGATCAGCGGCCGGCGCCCCTCGGGCGCCGGGGTGGACCGGTTGCGTGCCATGTCGCTCCTCGCTCAGTCGGCCAGCACCGCGAGGCCCGGGAGGTCCCGGCCCTCGAGGTACTCCAGCGACGCGCCGCCACCGGTGCTGATGTGCCCGTAGGCGCTCTCGTCGAGACCGAGCACCCGCACCGCGGCCGCCGAGTCCCCGCCACCCACGACGGAGAGCCCGTCGACGGCGGAGACCGCCTGCGCCACACCGCGGGTGCCGTCCTGGAAGGGCGCCAGCTCGAAGACGCCCATCGGGCCGTTCCAGAACACCGTGCGGGCGTCGCCCAGCGTGGCGCCGAACAGCTCCACGGTGCGCGGGCCGACGTCCAGACCCATCTGGTCCTCGGGGATGGCGTCGACCGGCACGGTGGTGGTCGGGGCGTCCGCGCTGAACTCGGGCGCGCAGACGACGTCGACCGGGAGCACGATCCTCCTCCCCGCCTCGGCCAGCAGCCGCCGGCAGGTCTCCACCTGGTCGGCCTCCAGGAGGGACTTCCCCACCCCGTGGCCCTGGGCGGCCAGGAAGGTGAAGCACATCCCGCCGCCGACGAGCAGCCGGTCGACCTTGGGCAGCAGGGCCTCGATCACCGCGAGCTTGTCGCTGACCTTCGAGCCGCCCAGCACCACGACGTAGGGCCGGTCGGGGTCGGTGGTCAGCCGGGTGAGCACGTCGAGCTCGCGGGCGACCAGCCGCCCGGCGTAGTGCGGGATCCGCTCGGCGACGTCGAAGACCGACGCGTGCGCCCGGTGGACGGCGCCGAACGCGTCGTCCACGTAGACGTCGGCCAGCGCGGCGAGCCGGTCGGCGAGCTCGCCCCGCTGGGCGTCGTCCTTGCTCGTCTCGGCGGCCTCGAAGCGGACGTTCTCCAGCAGCAGCACGTCGCCGTCGCCGAGGGCGGCCGCCTTCTCGCGCGCGTCCTCCCCCGCCACGTCGGCGGCGAGGGGCACGGTGGTGCCGAGCAGCTCGCCCAGCCGGGCGGCCACCGGCGCGAGCGAGAACTGCGGGTCGGGCGTGCCCTTGGGCCGGCCGAGGTGCGCGGCGACCAGCACCCGCGCCCCGGCCTCCCGCAGCGCCTGCAGCGTGGGCAGGCTGGCGCGGATCCGGCCGTCGTCGGTGATCTCGCCGGTCTTCTTGTCCAGCGGGACGTTCAGGTCGGCGCGCAGCAGCACGCGCCGACCCGAGACGCCCTCGGAGATGAGGTCGTCGACGGAGCGCATCAGAGGGACTTGCCCACCAGGGTGGTCAGGTCGACGAGGCGGTTGGAGTAGCCCCACTCGTTGTCGTACCAGCCCAGGACCTTGACCATCGGGCCGAAGACCTTGGTCAGCTTGGCGTCGTAGATGCACGACGAGGGGTCGGTGACGATGTCCGAGGAGACGATCGGCGCGTCGGTGTAGGTGAGGTACTTGCCCAGCGGCCCGGCGGCGGCCTCGCGGTAGGCGGCGTCGATCTCGTCGGCCGAGGCCTCGCGGGAGACCTGCACCGTGAGGTCGGTGGCCGATCCCGTGGGGACCGGCACGCGGATGGCGTAGCCGTCGAGCTTGCCCTTGAGCTCGGGCAGGACCAGGCCGATGGCCTTCGCGGCGCCGGTGGAGGTCGGCACCATGTTCAGCGCGGCGGCGCGGGCCCGGCGCAGGTCCTTGTGCGGGCCGTCCTGGAGGTTCTGGTCGGCGGTGTAGGCGTGGATCGTCGTCATCAGGCCGCGCTCGATGCCGAAGGCGTCGTTGAGCACCTTGGCCAGCGGCGCGAGGCAGTTGGTGGTGCACGAGGCGTTGCTGATGATCGTCTGCGAGCCGTCGTAGAGGTTGTCGTTGACGCCCATGACGATCGTGATGTCGTCGTCGGTGGCCGGCGCGGAGATGATGACCTTCTTGGCGCCACCGGCGTCGACGTGCTTGCGGGCGTCGGCGGCCTTGGTGAAGAAGCCGGTCGACTCGACGACGACGTCGACGCCGAGGTCGCCCCAGGGCAGGTTGGCCGGGTCGCGCTCGGAGAGGACCTTCATGGTCCTCCCGCCGATCTTGATGCCCTCGCCGTCGGCGGCGACGTCCTCCTTCAGGACGCCCAGGATGCTGTCGTACTTCAGCAGGTGCGCCAGCGCCTCGTTGCTGGTCAGGTCGTTGACCGCCACGATCTCGATGTCCTGGCCGCTGGCCGCGGCGGCCCGCCAGAAGTTGCGGCCGATCCGGCCGAATCCGTTGATGCCTACCCGGACCGTCACTGCAGACCTCCCATGGGAACCGTCACGTCGGTTGCCGCGCGGACCGCGCGGCCTCGCTCCGTGGAGACCCTATCGGTCGCGCTGGGCCCTGGCTCCCGCTCCCTGTCGGCCAGGTCACCTGATCGAGAAGGTCCTGGCTCAGCACCGACGGTGAGCCCGGACCCTCGACGTCGGGCAAGGACACCCCGACCAGGAACCCGCGCCGAGGGACGAGGCGCGGGGGGCGAGGGGTCCTTCTACTGGGCCAGCATGTCGTCGGTGACGACGGACTCCGTGTCCGGGATGCCGAGGTCCTTGGCGCGCTTGTCGGCCATGGCCAGCAGCCGCCGGATCCGCCCGGCGACGGCGTCCTTGGTCATCGGCGGGTCGGCCCGCTGGCCGAGCTCCTCCAGCGAGGCCTGGCCGAACTCGAGGCGCAGCCGGCCGGCGACCAGCAGGTGCTCGGGCGCGTCCTCGCCGAGGATCTCCAGCGCCCGCTCGACCCGGGCGCTCGCGGCGACGGCGGCCCGCGCGGAGCGGCGCAGGTTGGCGTCGTCGAAGTTGGCCAGACGGTTGGCGGTGGCCCGCACCTCGCGGCGCATCCGCCGCTCCTCCCAGGCCAGCACCGCGTCGTGCGCGCCCATCCGAGTGAGCAGCGCGCTGATCGCGTCGCCGTCCCGGACGACCACGCGGTCGGCCCCGCGCACCTCCCGGGCCTTGGCGGCGATGCCCAGCCGGCGGGCCGCGCCGACGAGGGCCATCGCGGCCTCCGGGCCGGGGCAGGTGACCTCCAGCGACGACGAGCGCCCCGGCTCGGTCAGCGAGCCGTGGGCCAGGAAGGCGCCGCGCCAGGCCGCCTCGGCGTCGTTGATGCTGCCCGAGACGACGGCCGGCGGCAGGCCGCGCACGGGGCGGCCGCGCTGGTCCACCAGCCCGGTCTGGCGGGCCAGGCCCTCGCCGTGCTTGGCGATGCGGACCAGGTAGCGCACCCCCCGGCGGATGTTGCCGCCGGCGAGCACGCTCACCCCGCTGGTGTAGCCGTAGACCTCGCTGATGTCCCGGCGCAGCCGCCGGGCCACCGAGCCGGTGTCCAGCTCCGCCTCGATGACGACACGGCCTCCGACGATGTGCAGGCCACCGGAGAACCGCAGCAGCGCGGTCACCTCCGCCTTGCGCTCGGAGGTCTTCGTGCACTCCACCCGGGAGAGCTCGTCCTTCACCATGGCGGTCATCGCCATGCCGTCCACCCCCACGTTCCCCCGGGAGATCCCGCCCCCGCAGTCCGGGTCAGCGTCATGTACGCCGTCCCCTCTCCCCCTCGTGCCGGCCGGTCGGCCGTCCAGCTGGTACCCGCTCGCATGCCGCTACCCGTTCACCGCATCCCGACCACGGAGGCCAGCGCCGCGGCCAGGCGCCCCGGGTCGTGCCGCGGAGCGCCGTCCGGCTCGGCGACCGGCGCCAGCAGCAGCTCGGCACCGCACCCGCGGACCGCGTCAAGCAGACCACGGCGGTCAACCACCGACTCCACGTCTGCGATCACGGTGTGCAACGCCACTCCGTCCAGATGGGCCTGCAGCACGGCCAGGTGCTCCTCCGGTGAGAAGCCGTCGGTCTCACCGGGCTGCGGTTCCAGGTTGAGCACCACCACCACCCGCGCACCGGTCGACGCCAGCGCCGCGCGGAGCCGGGGCACGAGCAGGTGCGGCAGCACAGAGGTGTACCAGGAACCGGGGCCCAACGAGACGACATCGGCCGCGGCGATGGCGTCGAGCACCGCCGGGTGCACCACCGGATCGGCGGGGGCGAGCCGGATCTCCCGGACCCGTCCCGGGGTCGCGGCGATCGCCACCTGCCCGCGGATGGTGCGCACCCGGGCGGGGTCGTCGGGGTCGGCGGTCTCCACCCGGGCCACCAGGTCGAGCGGCTCGTCGGCCATGGGCAGCACCCGGCCGGCGGCCCCGACCAGCGTGCACAGCTCGTCGAGCGCCCGGACGGTGTCCCCGCCGTACATCTCGGTCAGGCCGGTGAGGAGCAGGTTGCCGACGGGGTGACCGGCGAGCACGCCGCTGCCGCCGAAGCGGTGCTGGAACAGCGCGGCCAGGGTCTGCTCGCGCTCCGCGTCCCCGGCGAGCGCGGCCAGGGCCATGCGGAGGTCACCAGGGGGCAGCACGGGCATCTCGCGCCGGATCCGCCCCGACGACCCGCCGTCGTCGGCAACGGTGACCACCGCGGTCAGCTCCGGGGTGATCCGGCGCCACGCCGCCAGCGCCGCGGCGAGCCCGTGGCCGCCCCCGAAGGCGACCACCCGGGGCGGCTGCCCCGGGACCGTCGTCCCCCCCACTACTCGCGCCCCAGGTCGCGGTGCCGGGCCACGGCGGCGATGCCCTCGGCGTGCAGCCGGCGGGCGAACTCCTCGGCGATCGCGACGCTGCGGTGCTTGCCGCCGGTGCAGCCCACCGCGAGCGTCAGGTAGCGCTTGCCCTCGCGCCGGTAGCCGGGCAGCAGCAGCCGCAGCACCTCGGTGTAGCGGTCGAGGAAGTCACCGGCGTCCTGCTGCCCGAGGACGTAGTCGCGGACGTCGGCGTCGCGCCCGGTGTGCTCGCGCAGCTCGGGCACCCAGTGCGGGTTGGGCAGGAACCGGGCGTCCACCACGAGGTCAGCGTCCAGCGGCAGGCCGTACTTGAAACCGAAGCTCATCACCGTCGCGGTCAGCGGCGGGGTGCGGCCGTCGCGGGCGAAGGCGTTCTCCAGCGTGGCCCGCAGCTGGTGCACGTTGAGGTCGCTGGTGTCGACCCAGAGGTCGGCCTCCCCGGCGATGCCGGTCAGCAGGGCCCGCTCCTCGGTGATGCCGTCGGTGAGCGTGCCGTTGCCCTGCAGCGGGTGCTCCCGGCGGTTGGACTCGTACCGGCGGACCAGCACCTCGTCGCGGGCGTGCACGTACACCACGCGCGGCCGGTGCCCCGCCGCGGCGAGGATGCGGATGGCCTCCTGCAGGTCGCTGGAGAACGCCCGGCTGCGGACGTCGACGACGGCGGCGAACCGGCGGAGGTCGCCGCGCGCGCCCAGCTCGACCATGGGCAGGAGCAGCGCCGGCGGCAGGTTGTCCACGACGAACCAGCCGAGGTCCTCCAGCACGCGACCCGCGCTGTTCTTCCCGGCGCCCGAGAGCCCCGTGACGACGACGACCTCGAGCGGCGGCGTCTCGGTGCTCGCCGCGTCCATCGCCGGCGAGACGTCGTTCTGCGGGCCCACCGGCGCCCGGTCGGGATCCTCGACGCCCGGCGCCGCCCCGGCGCTCACGAGGCCACCCGGCCGACCTCGGCGGTGTCGCCGGAGCCGGGTCGCGGAGCACCCTGCTCGGCCGGGCCCTGGGGCGCGAGGGTGGTCTCCGCCGACTGCTCACCGCCGGGCGCGGGAGCCGGTTCGGCGACCGCCATCTGCACCGCCTCCGCCGTTCGCCGCCCGATGCCGGGCACCGCCATGAGCTCCTCCACCGTCGCGGCCCGCAGGCGCTTGAGCGATCCGAACTGCTTCATCAACGCCTTCCGTCGTGCCTCCCCGAGCCCGGGGACGTCGTCCAGCAGGGACACCAGCATGCTGGTGGACCGCTTCTGCCGGTGGTAGGTGATGGCGAACCGGTGGGCCTCGTCACGCACCCGCTGCAGCAGGTACAGCGCCTCGGAGGTGCGGGGCAGGATCACCGGGTCGCTCTCCCCTGGCAGCCACACCTCCTCCATCCGCTTGGCCAGCCCGCAGACCGCGACGTCGACGACGCCGAGCTCCTCCAGCGAGCGCGCGGCCGCGGCCACCTGCGGGGCGCCGCCGTCGACGACGAGCAGGTTGGGCGGGTAGGCGAACCGGCGCGGGCGCCCCTCCTCGGCCGCGATCCCCTGCTCGTCCCTGCGGTCCTGCTCCTCCTTGAGGTGGCGGGCGAAGCGCCGGCGGACCACCTCCGCCATCGCCGCCGTGTCGTCGGTGCCCTCGGTGACCGAGAACCGCCGGTAGTCGGACTTCTTCGCCAGCCCGTCCTCGAACACCACCATCGACGCCACCACGTTGGTGCCCTGCACGTGGCTGATGTCGATGCACTCGATGCGCAACGGCGCGTCGGGCAGCTCCAGCGCCTCCTGCAGCTCCGACAGCGCCAGCGAGCGTGCGGTGAGGTCGCTGGACCGCTTCACCCGGTGCCGGGCGAAGGCCTCCTTGGCGTTGCGCTCGACCGTCTCCATGAGGCTGCGCTTGTCGCCGCGCTGCGGCACCCGCAGCGAGACCCGGCCGCCACGCAGCTCCTCGAGCAGCTCGACGTAGACGTCGGCGTCGTCGGGCAGCTCGGGCACGAGCACCTCGCGCGGCACCGCCTCGCCGGCCTCGCCGACGCCGGTCTGCTCGTCGACCCCGCCGTAGACCTGGAGGAGGAACTGCTCCACCAGCTCGCCGGTGGTGACCTCCTCGACCTTGTCGATGATCCAGCCGCGCTGCCCGCGCACCCGCCCGCCGCGGACGTGGAACACCTGGACGGCGGCTTCCAGGTCGTCCTGCGCAAAGGCGACGACGTCGGCGTCGGTGCCGTCACCGAGGACCACCGCCTGCTTCTCCATCGCCCGCTTCAGCGCCCCGATGTCGTCGCGCAGGCGGGCGGCCCGCTCGTACTCCATCGCCGCCGCGGCCTCGCCCATCTCGCGCTCGAGCCGCTTGATCATCGACTCGGTCCTGCCGGCCATGAAGTCGCAGAAGTCGTCGACGATCCGCCGGTGCTCCTCCGCGCTCACCCGGCCCACGCAGGGGGCGGCGCACTTGCCGATGTAGCCGAGCAGGCAGGGCCGGCCGATCTGGCCGGCGCGCTTGAAGACGCCGGTGGAGCAGGTGCGCGCGGGGAAGACGCGGGTCAGCGTGTCGAGCGTCTCGCGGATGGCCCAGGCGTGGGCGTAGGGGCCGAAGTAGCGCACGCCCTTCTTCTTGGGCCCGCGCATCACCTGCAGCCGCGGGTACTCCTCGTTCAGCGTGACCGCGAGGCTGGGGTAGCTCTTGTCGTCGCGGTAGCGGACGTTGAACCGCGGGTCGAACTCCTTGATCCAGTTGTACTCGAGCTGGAGGGCCTCGACCTCGGTGCCGACGACGGTCCACTCGACGCTCGACGCCGTCGTCACCATCTGGCGGGTGCGGGGGTGCAGGCCCGCCACGTCGGCGAAGTAGCTGTTCAGCCGCTGCCGCAGGCTCTTGGCCTTGCCGACGTAGATGACCCGGCCGTTCGGGTCGCGGAACTTGTAGACGCCCGGGGACTCCGGGATGGAGCCGACCGCTGGGCGGTACGTGGACGGGTCGGCCATGCCTCCACCCTAGGTCGCGGCACCGACACGCCGTCAGCGAGCGGGACCCGTCCGCCACAACCGCCCCAGCGGCCCCGGGCAGCGCCGAGCCCGGTCCGGTGGCACCGCACCGGACCGGGCTCGCGCGGGTCGGCTCAGACGACCGGGCGGGACCGCCAGGGCGTGTGGGCGACGAGGCCGGCGGTCGCCCGCTGCGCGAGGCGGACCGCCCGGCGGCCGAGCACCAGGGCCGAGACGACGGCGGCGCCGCCGGCCGTGAACGTCACGAGGCCGGACGCGCCACCGCTGACGGCCGTGAGGGACACCGCGAGCACGGCGATCAGGACGACGGTGGAGCGCACGCCGCCGCCGGTCACGGGCGAGCCGCAGTTCGACAGGTCGGGGTCGCAGTCGGGCGTCAGCGCACTCATCAGCGTCCTCCTCCGAGGGACTGCGCCACCCCGGGAGATCGCCCGAGGTGACGTCGGTCACACCGAGGATACGGGCGGGAGGTCGTCCGCTCAACCCCTGCCGGTCGGACCCCCGCCCCCTGCGGGCGGACGCCCTTACGACGACGGCCCGCGCCCCTGCGAGGGCGCGGGCCGTCGTGGGGCACCGGTCGCTCAGCTGGCCTTCTTGCGAGCCCGCTTCTTCACGGGGCCGGCCGCCGCCGCTGCGATGGCCTCCTCGTCGAGCAGCGGCACCAGGTACCGGCCGGTGTGGCTCTCCGGCACCGAGGCGACGAACTCCGGCGTCCCCTCGGCGACGACCGTGCCGCCCCGGAAGCCGCCCTCGGGCCCCATGTCGATGAGCCAGTCGGCGCTCTTGATGACGTCGAGGTTGTGCTCGATGACGATGACCGAGTTGCCCTTGTCGACCAGCCCCTGCAGGACGAGCAGCAGCTTGCGGATGTCCTCGAAGTGCAGGCCGGTGGTCGGCTCGTCGAGGACGTAGATGCTGCGCCCGTTGGACCGCTTCTGCAGCTCGCTGGCGAGCTTGACGCGCTGCGCCTCGCCGCCCGACAGCGTGGTGGCGGGCTGGCCGAGCCGGACGTAGCCCAGCCCCACGTCGGTGAGCGTGCGCAGGTAGCGCGCGATCGCCGGGATGGCCGCGAAGAAGTCCGCCGCCTCCTCGATCGGCATGTCCAGGACCTCGGCGACGGTCTTGCCCTTGTAGTGCACCTCCAGGGTCTCCCGGTTGAACCGGGCGCCCTTGCACACCTCGCAGGGCACGTACACGTCGGGCAGGAAGTTCATCTCGATCTTCAGCGTGCCGTCGCCGGAGCAGGCCTCGCAGCGGCCGCCCTTGACGTTGAAGGAGAACCGCCCGGGGAGGTACCCGCGGACCTTCGCCTCCGAGGTCTGGGCGAACAGCTTGCGGACGTGGTCCCACACCCCGGTGTAGGTGGCCGGGTTCGACCGCGGCGTGCGGCCGATGGGCGACTGGTCGACGTGCACCACCTTGTCCAGGTGCTCCAGGCCGGTGACCGTGCGGTGCCGGCCCGGCACCAGCCGCGCCCGGTTCAGCTCGTTGGCCAGCACGCTGTAGAGGATGTCGTTGACCAGGCTCGACTTGCCCGAGCCCGAGACCCCCGTGACCGCCACCATGCAGCCCAGCGGGAAGGTGACGTCGACGCCGCGGAGGTTGTTCTCGCGGGCGCCCTTCACCACCAGCTCGCGCCCGGGCATCGGCTCGCGCCGCTTCTCGGGGACGACGATCTGCTTGCGCCCGGACAGGTACTGCCCGGTCAGCGACCGCTCGCTGGCCAGCAGCTCCTCGACCGTGCCGCTGACGACCACCTCGCCGCCGTGCTCGCCGGCCCCGGGACCGATGTCCACCACCCAGTCGGCGGTCTTGATCGTGTCCTCGTCGTGCTCGACGACGATGAGCGTGTTCCCCATGTCGCGCAGCCGGACGAGGGTCTCGATCAGCTTGGTGTTGTCGCGCTGGTGCAGCCCGATGGAGGGCTCGTCGAGCACGTAGAGGACGCCGACCAGCCCCGAGCCGATCTGGGTGGCCAGCCGGATCCGTTGCGCCTCCCCGCCGGCCAGCGTGGCGGCCGGCCGGTCGAGCGAGAGGTAGTCCAGGCCGACGTCGACGAGGAAGGAGAGCCGCGCCTGGATCTCGCGCAGGACGCGGTCGGCGATCGCCTTCTCCCGCTCCCCCAGCTCGAGGGCACCCAGCCACTGCGACGCCTCGCCGATGGAGAGGTTGGTGACCTCGGCGATGGACCGGCCGTTGAGCTTGACCGCGAGGATCTCCGGCTTCAGGCGGGTGCCGTGGCACACGGGGCAGGGCACGTCGCGCATGTAGCCCTCGTACTTGTCCCGCATGTACTCGCTGTCGGTGTCGTCGTGCCGGCGCTCCAGGAACGGCAGCACGCCCTCGAACGCGGCGTAGTAGCTGCGCTCGCGGCCGTACCGGTTCTTGTAGCGGACGTGCACCTGGTCGGGCGAGCCGTGCAGGACCGCCTTCTGCACCTTGGCCGGCAGCCGCTCCCACGGGTCGTCCATGGAGAAGCCGATCTGCTGCGAGAGGCCGGTGAGCAGCCGGGTGAAGTACTCGTTGCTCATCGAGCTCGACCACGGGGCGATCGCGCCCTGGTTGAGGCTCTTTCCCGGGTCGGGCACCACGAGCTCGGGGTCGACCTCCTTGCGGGTGCCGATGCCGGTGCACTCGCCGCACGCGCCGAACGGCGAGTTGAACGAGAACGACCGCGGCTCCAGCGCCTCGAAGGAGAGGCCGTCGTCGACGCAGGCCAGGTGCTCGGAGAAGGTGCGCTCGCGCTCCGGGTCGCCCTCGGGGAGGTCGACGAAGTCGAGGACGACCAGCCCGCCGGCGAGCCCCAGGGCGGTCTCGATCGAGTCGGTGAGCCGGCGCTTGGCGCTCTCCTTGACGGTGAGCCGGTCGACGATCACCTCGATCGTGTGCTTCTCCTGCTTCTTCAGCGTCGGCGGCTCGGTCAGCGGGTGCACCGTGCCGTCGACGCGGACGCGGGAGAAGCCCTGCGTCTGCAGCGAGCTGAAGAGGTCGACGTACTCGCCCTTGCGGGCCCGGACCACCGGGGCGAGGACCTGGAACCGGGTGCCGTCCTCCATCGCCAGCACCTGGTCGACGATCTGCTGCGGCGTCTGCCGGGAGATGGGCTTCCCGCAGTTCGGGCAGTGCGGCTGGCCGGCCCGCGCGTACAGCAGGCGCAGGTAGTCGTAGACCTCGGTGATGGTGCCGACGGTCGACCGCGGGTTGCGGTTGGTCGACTTCTGGTCGATCGACACCGCCGGGGAGAGCCCCTCGATGAAGTCGACGTCGGGCTTGTCCATCTGGCCGAGGAACTGGCGGGCGTAGGCCGACAGCGACTCGACGTAGCGCCGCTGCCCCTCGGCGAAGATCGTGTCGAAGGCCAGGCTGGACTTGCCCGACCCCGACAGCCCGGTGAACACGATGAGCGCGTCACGGGGGAGGTCGATGTGGACGTCCTTGAGGTTGTGCTCGCGGGCGCCGCGGACGACGAGCCGGTCCATGTGATCCCTGTCGGTCGCTGGTGTGTGGAGCGGTGGTGCGCTGGACGGCGGCCGTCCTGGCCCGGTCGCAGGTCAGCCGGTGCAACGCCGGCGCCGCCCGCGGTCGTCCACCGCTCGGTGTGAGCTGCGCCCGGTCACCGGGCCGGCCGCCGCCGGGCCGGGCCCTCAGGCCGGTGTCGCGGTGGGGTCGAAGACGGGCGCGTACCGGCGCCACGGCCGGCGGGACTCCAGCTCGCCGACGATCCAGAGTAGCCGTTCCTCGGCGCCCGGCGGGCCGACGAACTGGACCGGCACCGGGGGGCCGTCGGGCCGGGTGGCGGCCGGCAGGACCGCCGCCGGGATGCCGGCCAGGTTCCAGGCGGCCGTCCACGGCGCCCAGCGGGCGTTGGCGGTGATGTTGGCCAGGAACCCGCGCTCGTGCCAGGGCCGGGCGGGCAGCGGCGGGCCGGTGGTGACGGGGGTCAGCAGCAGGTCGACGTCGTCGAAGAACGCGACCATGCGCTGCCGGAACCGCTCCTGGGTGCGCGGCCGGACGAGCCCCAGCCGGCGCACCAGCCGGCCGATGCGGGCGTGGGTGCGGCTGCGCGGCTGCAGGCGCGCGCGGTCGAGGCCCAGGAACTCCGCGTCGTCCTCCGCGCCGGCCATCCACCGCGCGAGGGCACCGGCGGCGGCCGCCGGGGTGACCGGGGGGTTGCGTCGCACCACGGTGTGCCCGGCCGCGCGCAGCTGGTTCACCACGGCGTCGACCGCCGCCCGCGTCGCCTCGTCGGCCCCGGCACCGGGCAGCGGTGACCGGGTGCTGACGGCGACCCGCAGCGGGCGCCCGGGGGCCGCCGGCGCGGCGGGCTGCTCCCCGGCCAGCACGGCGTGGGCGACCGCGAGGTCCGCCGCCGTGGTGGCCAGCGCACCGTTCACCGCCATGCCCGACCAGTCGTCGGCGCCGATCCCGCCGGGCAGCACGCCGACCCCGGGCTTGAGGGTGACCAGCCCGCAGGCGGCCGCCGGCAGCCGGAGGGACCCCATCCCGTCGTTGCCGTGCGCGATCGGGACGCACCCGGAGGCCACCGCCGCCGCGCTGCCACCGGAGCTGCCGGCCGGCGAGCGCGCGGTGTCCCACGGGTTGCGCGTCACGGTCCCGGGGCCGTCGGTGGCGGCGTACAGGCAGAGCTCGGGCACCCGGGTGATGCCGATGACCACCGCCCCGGCCTTGCGCAGCCGGGTGACGATCTCGTGGTCGCGACGCTCGGGCCCGGACTCGCGGGCCGGCGAGCCGTCGGTGCAGACCTCCCCCGCCACCTGCACGTTGTCCTTCACCGCGACCGGGACCCCCGCCAGCGGGAGGGCGAAACGGGTCAGGCTCGCGTCGACCGCGGCGGCCTCGGCCAGCGCCGCCTCGCGCCGCACCACGCGGAAGGCGCCGATCCGCGCGTCCACCGCCTCGACGTGGTCGAGGTGCGCACGGACCACCTCGACCGCGGTGAGCTCGCCGGCCCGCACCAGGGCGGCGATCTCCGTGGCGGGCAGCCCGACGATGCGCTGCCTCCCGGCCCGGTCCCCCGGAGCACCGCCCCGGGCTGTGCCGACACCTCCGCTAGCGTCCATGCCTGGACCGTAACGGCGCCCGCCGACACTTTCCGAAGGGAGTCCGGATGAGCACCCCGACCTACACCGGAGACGTCGCCGTCGGCGGGCCCGCCGACGTGCGCGAGCTGCCCGGGCTGACCGTGAGCAAGGTGGCGGTCAGCGAGATGGCCAACAACGCCTACCTCCTGCGCTGCACCGCGACCGGCGAGGGCCTGCTCGTCGACGCCGCCGACGAGCCGGGGGTCCTGCTGTCGCTCGTCGGGGACACCGACCTGCGCACCGTCGTCACCACGCACGGCCACTGGGACCACCACCGGGCCCTGCCCGACGTCGTCACGGCCACCGGGGCGGCCACCGTGGCGCACCCGCTGGACGCCCCGGCGCTGCCCGTGCCGGTGACGCGGCCGGTCGAGCACGGCGACACCGTGGCCGTCGGCGAGCAGGTGCTCGAGGTCGTGCACCTGCGCGGGCACACGCCGGGCAGCATCGCGCTGGTCTGGCGCGGGCCGGGCGACGCCGGCGTGCACCTGTTCACCGGCGACAGCCTGTTCCCGGGTGGCGTGGGCCGGACCTGGTCCGCGGAGGACTTCGCCAGCCTGGTCGACGACGTCGAGCAGCGGCTGTTCGCCGTCCTGCCGGACGGCACCTGGGTCTACCCCGGGCACGGCGCGGACACCACCCTGGGTGCCGAGCGCCCGCACCTCCCGGAGTGGCGCGAGCGCGGCTGGTGAGCGGCCGGCGAGCGTGCTGACCGGTCAGTCCCCACCGATCATCGGCCGCAGGCGTGCGGTGTCGGCGTCGGTCCAGCCCGGGGGCTGCGCCACCTCCGCCCACCCGTCGACGTAGTCGGCGCGGTAGGAGTGGCCGTGCCCGTCGGGGACACCGGTGGAGAAGGCCATGTCGGCCGTCACCTGCCAGAACGTGACGAACGGCAACCACACCATGTCCGGCGAGACGTCCGGGCCGCGCTCCCCGCGCAACCAGTCCGGCTCGTCCAGCATCAGCTCCGGTGACCACCAGACGATGGGATCCGACGCGTTCTGCAGGTACACCAGCCGCGGCTCCTCCCACGGCCCCGGCGGTCGGTCCAGATCGGCGGCCTCGTCGGCGAACCGCACCGTCCGGCCGTCGTCGACGATCGGCCGCCACTCGGGTGTGCCCGCCTCCCGGTCGTCGACGATGCTGCGCCACAGCTCGTTGAAGTTCGGCGGCCCGGCCCAGAGCACGCCGTCGGTGCGGTTGGTGATGTCGGCAAGCCCGCTGAACGCGGACTCGCCGCCGAACGTGCCGAGGCTCTCGCCGAAGACGTAGAGCTCCGGGCGGTCCTCGGGCGGAAGCTCGGCCCAGGCTCCGTACACCGCGTCGAAGAGCGCGCGGCCGGCGTCCCGCGCCTTGGCCTGGTCGACCAGGAAGGAGACCCAGCTCGGCAGGTAGGAGTACTGCATGGCCACCATGGCCGTGTCGCCGTTGAACTGGTACTCCAGCGAGTCGCTGGCCGCGGGGTCGACCCAGCCGGTGCCGGTCGTCGTCACGACCACCAGCACCGACCGGTCGAAGCCGCCCGCCCGCTCCAGCTCCCGGACGGCCAGCGCAGCCCCCTCCCCCGCGTCGTCGGAGCTCTCCAGCCCGACGTACGCGCGGACCGGCGTCACGGCCGGGCGGCCGGAGAACTCCGAGAGCTCCGCGGGGGTCGGGCCCATCCCGACGAAGTTGCGCCCCTGCAGGCCCAGGTCCTCCCACGCCACCAGGGACGCCGGGCTGCCGGAGCGCTCGGGCGCGGCGGGTCGGACCGCCCCCTCCTCGGTGCCCCCGTCCCGGACGCTGAACGCCTGGTTCAGCGCGTTCATCAGGCCTTGGAAGAGCACGCCGTTGAGCAGGACGACCACCAGGGCCGAGACCGCGAGGACGCCGAGCGGCCGGGCGATCCGCCCCGGGAGCAGCCGGCCGAACAGCCGGATCAGCCAGCGCCCGAGCCGGCGGACGCCCCGCCCGGTGCCGACGACGAGGGCGAAGGTCAGCACCGCCAGCGAGACGATGCCGAGCGCCCAGTAGCTCGCCGGGGGATCCATGCCCATCAGCCGGTAGAGGTCCCGCTGCCACTCCCAGCCCAGCCACAGCATCACCAGGGCGGCGAGCGGTCCGACGACGGCGAGCACCTGCCACGCGCGACGGCGGAACCCGGGCGGGAGACGGCGTTCGGTCGCCTCCGCCACGAACCACGCCACCGTGACGCCGATCCCGTAGCCGATCGCCGCGGTGACCCCCGCGACCAGTCCCTGCAGCACCCAGCCGCGCGGCAGCAGGGACGGCGTCAGCGAGGCGCACCCGAGGACGACGGCGCCCAGGGCCCCGCTCCAGGTGTACCGGGGCAGCCACCGGCCACGTCCCCGACGCCGCCGGGGCCCCTGCACGTCCTCCGCGGGTGGGCGTGGGGCCGGCACCGCCACCGAGGCACCGCCACGGGTGGGCGTCGTCGGTTCTGCGCTCATGCCGGCCTCCGCTCTGCAGGCGACCGACCGTAGGAGCCACCGGGGGTGGCGGACTCCTCCGTGGAGGGTGATTCGCGCGCGGTCCCGCGTGCGACGACAGGATCCCGGTGCTACTCGTCGTCGTCGAACAGGGCGACCAGCTCGTCGGGTGTGCCGGGCACGTGCAGCGGGAGGACCGAGACCGTCCACTCCGGCCGCTGCCCCTCCACGCCCAGCGCCAGGTCCCACGCGGCCCGCGGCGTGAGCGGTCCGAAGCAGGCGTCGTCACCGTCCTCGCCCAGGTCCACCTCGACCAGCCACTGGTCGGAGAGGTCGGCGGCGAGCTCGGCGAAGTCGGGGGCCGCGTCCTCGTCGGGCTCCGGGGAGTCGATCCGGACGGGGTAGATGAGCGCCATCTGCGCACGGTAGGCCCCACGGCCCCGGCCGGCACCCCCGCGCGGCACGAGCCGCCGCCGACGTCCCCGGGAGGACGCCGGCGACGGCTCGCGTCACCGTGCAGTGGTCAGCTCAGGATCTCGTGACCGTGCACGTGGTCGTGCTCGAGGCCACCGCCACCGGCGGCCTCCTCGAACGTGCCCTCCGCGCCGGCGGGGGCGGGCAGCTCGACCGCCGGTCCGGGGATCGGCCTGCCCTTCACCCCGTTCACCGACTCGGTGGAGAAGGCGAACGTCAGCATCGCGAAGGCGATCAGGTCGCTGTTCACGTCCAGCGCGTCCAGGGCGAGGTTGTCGATCGTGTCGCAGGCCTCGTGGTAGCACGGGTCGAACTGGTCACCCGCGACGCCACCCCAGATCTCCGCCTGCTGATCGGTCTTGACCACCTCCGCCCCGGTGAAGAGCCCACCGGAGGGGATGCCCGCGTTGATGAACGCCTGGTAGTCGCTGCGGCCCGAGTACTCCGCGTCGTCGTAGGGCACGCCGATCTTGGTGTAGTAGGACTCGTAGACGTCCTCGATCGCCGTCGAGCCCGCCGGGATCGGGGCGGTGGCGTCCCACGTCGACTCGTCCGAGTCGTAGACCATCTGCACGTGGTTCGGCGAGGCCACCATGTCGTAGTTCATGTACAGGGCGATCCGGTCGAGCTCGCTCTGCGGCTGCTTCGCCACGTAGCTGTTCGAGCCGACCAGCCCCTGCTCCTCCGCCGCCCACCACGCGAAGCGCAGCGTGTTGTGCGGCTTGAGGCTGGCCATCGACAGCGCCGTCTCCAGGAGCGCCGCGGAGCCCGACCCGTTGTCGTTGATGCCGGGACCCTCGATGACGCTGTCCAGGTGCGCGCCGGCCATGACGACGTTGTTCCTGTCCCGGCCCCGCACCTCGGCGATGACGTTGTAGTCGGTGCGCGTCTCCGCCGGGAGCACCTCCACGAACGCGGTGGCCCCCGCGGCCGCGAGCGCCACGCCCTGGTCGAAGCTGGCACCGACCACCGGGATCCCGTGCTGGATCGTGCTGCCGTCGCCGAGGGTCGCCGCGTTGGCCACGATCAGCTCCATGCGGTCGGGCGCGCTGCCCTGGTTGAAGATGACCACCGCCTCGGCTCCCGCGTTCTCGGCGTTGACCACCTTGTCGCCGAAGTTGCAGGTGCCCCGCTGGAGGAGCGCGATGTCGGCCGGCCCGCCGAGGTCCACGCCCTCGAAGTCGGCGGCCTCGCACCCGCTGCTGGAGGTCGCCCGGTCGCCGTCGATGACGAGGTCGACGGGGACGACGGTGCCCTGCTCCAGCCGGCCTGCGCCGCTGCCGGTGAAGACGCCGGTCTCGTACTCGGCCTCCACCGGGCTCAGCTGCCTCAGGACCGCGGGGAAGTTGAACGTGACCTCGACCGGGTCCAGGGTGACGTCCATGCGCGCGTCCCGGAGCAGGCCCGCGACGTACTCGACGCTGTCGGCGTAGCCGTCCGTGCCCGCCGCGCGGGTACCCGGGTAGACCGGGTCGTCGCTGCTGTCGGCGATCTTCTGGAAGGCGCGCTGGTGCTCGAGGACGTCCTCGAGGTCGACGCACTCCAGCAGCTTGGCGTAGGTGTTGTTGTGCCGGCGGTCGCACGGGTCCCGGGGCGCGGCGGTGGCCGTGGTGACGGGGAGCGCCAGGGCGATCATGACGCCGCTGGTGCCCAGTGCGATGGTGCGAGCCGCTGTCCGTCGTGCGGACGCGGTCCGTCGTTGGTCCACGCTCGATCCCTTCGATCGGTGATCGGCGGCGCAGTGGCCGCGGGCCGGCTCCGTTGCCGGCACCGGCACTCCACCGGAGTGACGACCCGCTTGCATAGAGGCAGCAGGGGATCCGAGTGCGACGGACGTCGTGCACCCGCCCGGTGACGCGCCGTGAACCCACCCGCCCACCTGCGTGTTCGCTGCGATGCAAGTCACGACACGCCACGGACGCTTCGGCACGCAGGGTCATCGACCGTGACGGCGTGTCGGGTTCAGCGCCGGTCGACGGGCGGGGCCACGGGCAGCCAGCGCTCCCACCACCGGAGCAGGTGTTCCCAGCGGGCCACGCGGTGCCGTGGCCGCCCGTCGGCCGGCAGGTCGTGCCCCTCCCCCGGGAAGACGAGCAGCTCGGCCGGGACGCCACGGCGCACCAGGTCGACGTGCAGCCGCTGCGCCTGCTCCAGCGGCGTGCGCAGGTCCTCCTCCGCGGCCACGAGCAGGGTGGGCGTCCGCCCGGCACGGGCCACCGGGCTCTGCGCCCGCAGCTGTTCCGGGTCGGTGCCCAGGTGCGCGTCCACCAGGTACCAGCCGGCGTCCGAGCTGCCGGTGAAGGACCCCGGGTCGGTGAGCGCCCGCTCCACCACGGCCGCCGAGAAGCGGTCCGTCCGACCGGTGAGCAGCGCGGCGAGGGAGCCACCGTAGCCGCCCCCCATGACGCCCACGCGGCGCGCGTCCAGCGCGGGGTCGACGAGCACCGCGTCGAGGAACGCCAGCACGTCGTCGGCGTCCGGACCGCCCCACGCCCCGCGGAGCGCGCGCCCGTGGGCCGCCCCGTACCCGGAGGACCCACGCGGGTTGCACCGCACCACGGCGTAGCCGGCCGAGACCAGCACCTGGGTGTCCTCGTGCAGCGCCCAGCCGTGCTGGCGGAAGGGCCCGTCGTGGAGCACGAGCAGCACCGGGTGGGGCCCCTCGCCCGGGGGCGCGGTGACCCAGCCGTGCACCGGGTACCCGTCGGGCGATTCGGCGTCGCGCTCGTGCATGCGGTGCAGCCGCCCGGTCGCGCCGAGCTCGCGGCCGAAGCCGGTCAGGAGCCGGCGCCCCCCGTCGCGCAGGGCCAGCAGCTCCCCGGCGGATCGGTCGTGGGCCACGGTGGCGACGACGACCCCACCGGCGGCCCCGATCCCGCGGACGGCGAACGAGCCGCCGACCAGCGTCTCCGGGACTCCGCCGTCCAGGGGCACCCGGAGGAGCTCCACCGAGCCCCGCCGCTGATCGCCGACCAGCACCGCCCCGTCGGCCAGCACGGTCGCCGGGGTGGCGTCGCCGCGGGCGTGCCGCTCCGGGTCGAGGAGCTCGGTGAGCGGGCCGCCCTGGGCCGGGACGCGGCACGGCACGGCCGCCCGCGCCACCACGTCCACCCCCTCGGGACCCAGGTCGGGGATCGCGGTGAGCACGATCGAGGCACCGTCCGGGGTCCAGGCCGGCAGCGAGCAGTCCCCGCGCCCGTCGGTGACACGCCGCAGCCCGGTGCCGTCCGGGTGGACGGCGTGCACGTCGCGGACCAGGTCCCGGCCGGCGCGGTCGTGGCGCGCCGACACGAACGCCAGCTCCTCGCCGTCCGGGCGCCAGGCGACGTCGGCGCAGTCGGCCGTCCCCGTCGTCACCTGGACCGGCGCCGGCGGCGGGGCGGCGTCGTCGGCGAAGTCGGCCGGCAGGGCCACCACGAAGACCTGGGCGGGCCGCTCGTGCAGGTAGCCGACCCCTTCGCGCCGGTACGCCAGCGTGGTGATCAGCCGGGGCGGCGCCGCGGCGGGGTCGAGCCCGGGCGCCGTGCCGCACCGCCCGGGCTCGGGGACCCGGGCCACGTACGCCAGGCGGCGCGAGTCCGGGGCCCACGCCGGCGCACCGGCTCCCAGCGGGTGGTCGGTGAGCCGGCGCGGTGCCCCGCCGGCCGCGGGCAGCACCACCACCTGGGGGCTCCCGCCGGGCTCCGTGCCGAGGTAGGCCAGCCACCGCCCGTCCGGCGAGAAGCTCGGATGGGTGTCGTGCCGGCCGGTCGTGAGCGGGCGGGCCGGCGCGGACCCGTCGGTGGGCACCGCCCACAGCTGGCTGCGGTAGCCGTCGGTCCCCGGGTCCGGCCAGCGCACGGCGACCACCGCGATCCGCCCGTCGGGCGAGACCGTCGCCGTCCCCGGCGTCCGCAGGAGGGCGAGGTCCGACGGGCGCATGACCGCGACGCTAGCCGAGCGCCCCGCCCCGCCCGGCCCGCGCCCGGATCACTCGCCGGAGCGGTCGTCCCGGGAGGTCACCGGCGCGTTCCTGGGGTCCGGCGGGCCGTCGCCGCGGCCGGGGGTGTCCAGGCCGTCGTGGCTCCCCGGCGCGGCGACGTTGCGGCCGGTCCGGTCGGCACCCGGGTCCGCGGCGCCCGTCGGGCTGGTGTACCCCTCGATCCGGTCCCGCCGGTTCTTGGCCAGGCTGGCGACCGTGGTGATCAGCAGGGTGACCAGGATGACCGTCAGCGACAGCCAGGTCGGGATCTCGGGGACGACGGTGACGTGCTCGCCGCCGTTGATGAACGGGAGCTCGTTCTCGTGCAGGGCGTGGATGAGCAGCTTGACGCCGATGAAGCCCAGGATCACGGCCAGGCCGTAGGCCAGGTAGACCAGCCGGTCCAGCAGCCCGTCGATGAGGAAGAACAGCTGGCGCAGGCCCAGCAGGGCGAAGGCGTTGGCGGTGAAGACCAGGTAGGTCTCCTGGGTCAGCCCGAAGATCGCCGGGATGGAGTCGACCGCGAAGAGGATGTCGGCGCTGCCGATGGCCACCAGCGCGATGGCCAGGGGCGTGATGTACCGCTTGCCCTGGACCTTGGTGACCATGCGGTCGCCGTGGTAGTCGTCGGTCGTCGGCACGGCCTTGCGGGTGAGCCGGAGGAGCAGGTTCTCCTTGAACTCCTCGTCCTCGTCGTGCCCGCCGCTGCGGGCCTGCGCCCAGGCGGTGTAGATCAGGAAGCCGCCGAAGATGTAGAAGACCCAGCTGAAGTTCTCGATCGCGGCAGCGCCCACGAAGATGAAGATGGTGCGCAGCACCAGCGCGAAGGCGATGCCGAAGAGCAGCACCTTCTGCTGCAGCGCCCGCGGCACGGCGAAGCTCGCCATGATCAGCACGAACACGAACAGGTTGTCCACCGAGAGGCTCTTCTCGGTGATGTAGCCGGCGAAGTACTCACCGCCGTACGTGCCGCCGTAGGCCCACAGGACGATCAGGCCGAAGACGACCGCGATCCCCACGTAGATGGCCGACCACGTCGCGGACTCCCGGAGCGTCGGCGCGTGCGGCGTGCGCACGTGACCGTAGAAGTCGAAGACCAGCATGCCGATGATGGCGCCGACGGTGACCGCCCACACCCAGAAGGGCACGTCCATTGCAGTAGAACCTCCGGCATCGCCGCTACACGCCTGGCACCGGAGGTCTCTCCCGCCGCCGGCCGGGACCGGCGACCGGCAGCACCGGAGGCCATGGGGACCTCGTGATGACGACGCTGCCGCGGGGGGATACTCCCCTCCACCACGCGCTCCCGTCGCCGAGCACGCGCCGTCGGATGCGGGCGCCGGGGTACGTGGCGCTCACCGTACCCCGGCACCCGAGGAACTACCGGGCGGCGCCGTCCTCGCCACCGCGCCGCTCGGCGCCGGCGCGCTCGCGGCCGACCCCCTGGCCCAGGGGGTCGCCGTCCGGGGCGTGCAGACCCACGTGCGGGTCGCCGCCCTCGGGCCGCTCGGCGGCCGCCAGGCCGTGCGGCGGCGGCGGGGTCGTGCCCGCCCGCAGCGCCTCGTGCTCGGCCTGGTCGCGCCGGCTCTTCGCCAGGCTGGCGACGGTCGTGACGAGCAGGGTGACGCCGATGACCGCCAGCGAGATCGAAATCGGCACCTCGGGGATGACCGTCCACGGCTCACCGCCGTTGATGAAGGGCAGCTCGTTCTTGTGCAGCGCGTGGATGAGCAGCTTGATCCCGATGAAGCCGAGGATGACCGAGAGGCCGTAGCTGAGGTAGACCAGCCGGTCGAGCAGGCCGTCGATCAGGAAGAACAGCTGCCGCAGGCCGAGCAGGGCGAACGCGTTGGCCGAGAAGACGAGGTACGCCTCCTGGGTGAGGCCGAAGATCGCCGGGATCGAGTCGACGGCGAAGATGATGTCGGCCGTGCCGATGGCGATCAGCGCGATGGCCAGCGGCGTCAGGTACCGCTTGCCGGCCTGCTTCACCACCATGCGGTCGGAGTGGTACTCCTCCGTCGTCCGCAGCCGCTTGCGCGCGAACCGGAGGACGGCGTTCTCCTCGAACTCCTCGGAGTCGTCGTGCCCACCGCTGCGGGCCTGCACCCAGGCGGTGTAGACGAGGATCGCGCCGAAGATGTAGAAGACCCAGCTGAAGTTCTCGATCGCGGCGGCGCCCACGGCGATGAAGATGGTGCGCAGGACCAGCGCGAAGGCGATGCCGAAGAGCAGCACCTTCTGCTGCAGCTCCCTGGGCACGGCGAAGCTCGCCATGATCAGGACGAACACGAAGAGGTTGTCCACCGAGAGGCTCTTCTCGGTGACGTAGCCGGCGAAGTACTCACCGCCGAACGTCGGGCCGTAGAAGATCCAGATCAGGATGCCGAACACGATGGCGAGCGCCACGTAGATCGCCGACCACGTCGCCGATTCACGCAGGGTCGGCGCGTGCGGCGTGCGCACGTGGCCGAAGAAGTCGAAAGCGAGCATGGCGAGGATCGCGGTGACCGTGATCGCCCACACCCAGAACGGGACGTCCAAGAAAACCTCCGGGGACTGGCGGATGCGTCAGTGCCGGAGGTCTCTCCCACCGCCGGACGGATCCGGCGGCCGACGGGCCGGAGCGCGGAGGTCTCCCCGAGCTCGTACTGACGACCCAGCCGCGGGGGGATACTCCCCTCCACGAACCGGACCGCGCGCACGACAGGTCGTCCGCACGGTCCGTGTGGTTCGTCGGCATCAACGCGCGATCCCGAGGAGTTGTTCCCGGGCGACCCGCGGTCCATGCACGCGAGGTGCGGGCGGGCGGTCGGCGCCGGTTCAGGCGTGCGCGGCGTCGAACTGGCGCAGCTCCTTCTTCAGCTCGTTCAGCTCGTCGCGCAGCCGCGCGGCGACCTCGAACTGCAGTTCGCGGGCGGCGGCCAACATCTGCTCGTTCATCTGCGTGATCATGTCCGCCAGCTCGTTGCGCGGCAGGCCCTGGACGTCGATCGAGCCGGCCTTCGACCTCGACTTGGAGGACAGCCCGGGCACCGGGGACTTGCCGCGCGACTGCTGCCGGCCCGACCCGCCGAGCAGCTCGGTGGCGCCCTCGGCCTCCGTGGCGTCGCGGTAGATGCCGTCGAGGATGTCGACGATCTTCTTCCGCAGCGGCTGCGGGTCCACCCCGCGCTCGGTGTTGTAGGCGATCTGCCGCTCGCGGCGCCGGTTGGTCTCCTCGATCGCCTGCGCCATGGACGGGGTGATCGTGTCGGCGTACATGTGCACCTGCCCCGACACGTTCCGCGCCGCACGGCCGATCGTCTGGATGAGCGACCGGCCCGAGCGCAGGAAGCCCTCCTTGTCGGCATCGAGGATCGCCACCAGGGAGACCTCGGGCAGGTCGAGCCCCTCGCGGAGCAGGTTGATGCCGACCAGCACGTCGTACTCGCCCTGGCGCAGCTCGCGCAGCAGCTCCACCCGCCGCAGGGTGTCGACCTCGGAGTGCAGGTAGCGCACCTTGATGCCGAGCTCGAGCAGGTAGTCGGTGAGGTCCTCGGCCATCTTCTTGGTGAGCGTGGTGACCAGCACCCGCTCGTCCTTCTCGGTGCGCAGCCGGATCTCGTGCACCAGGTCGTCGATCTGGCCCTTGGTCGGCTTGACCACGACCTCCGGGTCGACCAGGCCGGTCGGGCGGATGACCTGCTCGACCACCTCGCCCTGCGTCCGACCGAGCTCGTAGTCGCCCGGCGTCGCCGACAGGTAGACCGTCTGGCCGATCCGGTCGGTGAACTCCTCCCACTTCAGCGGGCGGTTGTCCATCGCCGAGGGCAGCCGGAAGCCGTGGTCGACGAGCGTCCGCTTGCGGCTCATGTCGCCCTCGTACATGCCGCCGATCTGCGGCACGGTCACGTGCGACTCGTCGATCACGAGCAGGAAGTCGTCGGGGAAGTAGTCGAGGAGGCAGGAGCCGGCGCTGCCGGGCGCCCGCCCGTCGATGTGCCGGGAGTAGTTCTCGATGCCCGAGCAGAAGCCGACCTGGCGCATCATCTCGATGTCGTAGGTGGTGCGCATGCGCAGCCGCTGGGCCTCCAGCAGCTTGCCCTGCTTCTCCAGCTCCGCCAGCCGCTGCTCGAGCTCGGCCTCGATCGAGCCGATCGCGCGCTCCATCCGCTCGGGGCCGGCGACGTAGTGGCTGGCCGGGAACACGAAGATCTCGTCGACCTCGCGCACCACCTCGCCGGTCAGCGGGTGCAGGTAGTACAGCCGCTCCACCTCGTCGCCGAACATCTCGATGCGCACGGCGAGCTCCTCGTACACCGGGAAGACCTCGATCGTGTCGCCGCGGACCCGGAAGGTGCCGCGCGTGAACGAGAGATCGTTGCGGGTGTACTGCTCGGTGACCAGGGTGCGCAGCAGCTCGTCGCGGTCGCGCTCCTCCCCCACCTTGATCTTCAGCGCCCGCTCGACGTACTCCTGCGGCGTGCCCAGGCCGTAGATGCAGGAGACGGTCGCCACGACGACGACGTCCCGCCGGGTGAACAGGCTGTTGGTCGCCGAGTGCCGCAGCCGCTCGACCTCCTCGTTGATCGAGGAGTCCTTCTCGATGTAGGTGTCGGTCTGCGGGACGTAGGCCTCGGGCTGGTAGTAGTCGTAGTAGGAGACGAAGTACTCCACGGCGTTGTCGGGGAGCAGTTCGCGGAACTCGTTGGCCAGCTGCGCGGCGAGGGTCTTGTTCGGCGCCATGACCAGCGTCGGGCGCTGGACCTTCTCGATCAGCCAGGCCGTCGTGGCGGACTTGCCCGTGCCGGTGGCGCCGAGGAGGACGACGTCCTTCTCCCCCGCGTTCACCCGCTGGGCCAGCCCCTCGATGGCGGCCGGCTGGTCGCCCGAGGGCTGGAACTCGCTGACGACGCGGAAACGCCCCTGGGTGGGCTTGAGCTCGGTGGACGTGCGCACGCGACGACGGTACGTCGGCGGTGTGACAGAACGCGTCACGAGCGCCTCCCGCGCAGGCTGGGGCGGCCGGGACGCGGAGCGGTGGGGCCGGTACTTGTCCCCGCCGCCCCGCACCCCTAGCGTGCCCAGTCGCAGGAGCGGTCCGCGCCGAGGGACCAGCGCCACCCGGGAGCCCCCGGGCGAGGTCGGACCCCGGTGCGCCCGGCGCCCGGCCCGACGGGCCCGCGGCCCCGGCCGGGCCTGCGCACGACGCCCCCTGCGGTCCGCCGCGGGGGGCGTCGTCGTCCGGGGCGCGCGCCCCGGTCGGCCGCCGCACCCGCTGTCGCCGGTCTCACCGCCGCCGCAGGTGTGGCGGGCCCCCGGCGCGGGCACGGGGGTCCCGACGTCCGCCCCCCGATCCGGCCACGCGAGCATGTGGCC